>DATBUB010000191.1:0-3655 GCA_036516555.1 Bacillaceae bacterium | reverse complement strand
CTTTGTCCGTTTTGATGGCAGGGCTGAAAGATTGGATTCCAAAGACCTTTTGCAGCCTGTCCATGATGGGTTCAGTTGGCTGGCCATTAAGGAGGACGTACATCCGATCCCAGCCTGACTCAATTTGCACACCTGGAAAGTCACGCAAAATAAACTTGATGTTTTTTTTCAGCTTAGTGACAAAGTGTTTTCGGTTCCCGCCTTTTAGGGACATTTCCCCGTATCTGATCAATATTCTGTCATAGTTCATGTTTTTCACCCCATTACATTTTGTAATCTGATCATCGTCTTTTGTACGGCTGCTATCAAAGCTTCAGCATCCTGCCTTGTATTTTCATAAGAAAGGCTGACTCTGACCGCTTCCCTCGAGATGTTATCCTCAATTCCCATAGCTTTAAGGGTTTTGCTTCCGGTCTGTTCTTTTGAAGAGCATGCGCTGGTTGTGGAAATGATGATCCCTTCTTCTTCCAATGCATGCACCATCACTTCTCCTTTCATCCCTGCAGAAAAGTTAAGGATGTGAGGAGCGGCATATTCCGGAATCGTGTGAACCTCAATGCCTTGCATGGCGCCAAGCCTGCCAATAAGCTCATCACGGATTTCTTTCATTCTGTCCGCCCCTTCGCGCCTTTTCTGTTCAGCCATCCGAAAGGCTTTAGCCATTGCTACAATTCCAGCCGTATTTTCAGTCCCGCTCCGCAATTTTCTCTCTTGGCCACCGCCGGACAATAACGGCTTTAGGCGCAGACCTTCCCGAACATATAAAAATCCCGTCCCTTTCAGTCCATGGAATTTGTGAGCCGAAAAGGTGCACAAATCGATAAAAGATCCATGGATATCCAAGGGCACCTTCCCGGCACCCTGAACATGGTCCACATGAAAAAGGATTTTTGGAAAACGTCTCAGAATTTTGCCGATTTTTTTTATAGGCTGCATGGAACCTACTTCATTATTCACATGAATGATTGTCACAAGTATGGTCTGCTCAGTGATTGCTGCCTCTACATCCTCAGCTGATACTACGCCTGCTTCGTTGACAGGAACATAACTGATGTCAAAACCGAGGCCTCTGAGCTGCTCGCACGCTTCACTGACAGAAGGATGTTCCACTGAAGAAAGAACAATATGATTCCCCCTGCCCTTATAAGTCAGGGCAGTTCCTTTTATTGCCAGGTTATTTCCCTCAGTACCCCCCGAAGTAAAATATATTTCTCCCGGCTTTACCCCTGCCAGCCCAGCGATTTGTTCTCTGGCCTGTGAAAGGAGCTTTTCGGCCTTCCCTCCCCAATTATGGAGTGAAGATGGGTTTCCGTAATATTCTTGGTTTACTTTCACAAATGACTGCAACACTTCATCATATGGTTTGGTTGTTGCACTATTGTCCAGATAAATCATGCCAAACACCTTCTAAGTGAAATTATCATGCCAATATTACATGATACCATAATGGTTCAGCCAAGAAAACGGCTGATTCCGACGAACTCCTCAGGAAAAAAACACCGGCTTCGGTTGCTGTTGCAACAAATTCCACGTCATAAAAATAGGGTGTCCAAAAGCCCGGCTTTTGGACACCCTTTGTCAACCATTATACATGTATTTCTTCCTCAAGCATCTGCTCAATCCGTTTCAAGGCTCCTGGCTCGACTTCTTCTACTGCCGTTGCCGCCTGTTCCAGCGCAGCTTTATATTCATAGCTTCGGAATGCCCGTTCAGCCTTGTCCAGTTTCATGCGCAACTCTGGATTTCGCCCGCGATAACGATTGCCGTATTGGATGACAACCTCTGCAAACCTTGCATTTTCCACGTGTTCCTCCGTCCTGGAATACAGGTGGTCCACCGTATCCTCAGCTTCATATAAAAACTTTTGAACGGATTTCATGTTGAGCGGTTTTTCCTCCAGACTTTGGTACACATCTCCAATCCGCTCTTCCGCTTGTTCGAGCAGGGATTCGCAATCCCCCGGAAGACCAGGCAGGCGGCTTTTCCGTACCATGCGGATGATTTCATTCACCTTTCTCTGCAAGCCTGCCACCTTATCCCTCGCATCCAGCTCGTCTTTGCGCAAGTTTTGAAGTCTCTCGGAAAACGAGGACTGCTCTTCCTGCAGATCGGATAGCTGGCTTTCAATCGTTTTAAGCTCTTCGCTCAGGAGGGAATAGGCTGATTGCTCTTCAGAGATTTTCGCTTTCAGCAGATCATATCTTTTTGTAAGCTGTGAAAGGGTTTTGTCAAAATTTTTAGGTATGCCCAACTCATTGTCCATCAGCTGATAGCTGTGTTGAATGGCATCGGTTTCGCCTTTGATCTCTTCATTGACATCTTTTAGTTTTTCCAAAACAAAGCCTGTTTTTTCACTTTCGGCCATGACATAATGCTTGGCATACACTTCTTTTTCCAGCATGTCGTACAGCATGTCAAGGCTTTCCTTCACTTCGTGAAGCCCTCCCTCAACCTCTTCCACTTCTGCGTTACGGATATAAGCAGCGTATATATCCAGTTCCTTGTCAAGCTGTTCAAGCTGCTTCTCGATCTGCAGATGGTCCAGTTTAAATCCCTGTTCCTTCATCTCGTTATAGCCATCTTCAAGCTCTTTCTTTTGCGAAGGAAGTACAGAATGGCACTCGGTAAGGAAATCCGGTATCTTGTCCATTTTAGCCATCAAGGTTTCCATTTCTGCTGCCAGGGCCAGCACTACTTCACGGGCTTCCAAATAGTCTCCCTGTCCTGTAAGAGCCTCATAGTTTCCAATTTTGTCAGCGGCCGATTCCAGCAATTCCTCAAGCTTATCCGCAGCCGGTCCATACGTATGGCGATGGGCCAGGAGCTCTTTTTTAGCAGAGCGGTAAATCTCCAGCAGCCCTTCAATTTCCTCACGGTTCTTTTCTTCGCTGCCCACCAGTTCTTTCAGTTCGTCCATTATTTGCTGAATTCGGTTTTCTATCTGGCCAAGTGTCTTCTCGATCTCATCATTTGTTTCTTTCGCCTTGTTGAACCTGTATTTATCGGAGTATTCTTCCGAGTCAAACAGCATCTCGTCAATATTGGGGAGCTGTACGGCAAGAATATCATCCCATGTCTGGCGCCAGCGCTCAAACATGCGCTCCGTCTGCCCCGTCATGTTCAGGCTCTTGACCTTGGCCATTTCTTCAGCGACAGGAAGGTTCATCAATTCCAGTTTCTTCGTTTCCAGCCTGTCAATTTCTCTATAGTATTTTTTTCTGATTATATGACCCGTTACAAATAATATAAGTACGAGTATAATCGCACTGATCACGAGTTCCACACCGTATTTCATTGTAAGCCCCCTGTTCCTTCCATTGGTTCCATCAAGACGTATATGTAAATATCATATAAATTCCAATATGTCCTTATATGATACCATGCCAACGACAATTTTTGACTATTAAAAGCATCTTTTTCATAATATTTTTTCATAATAAAACCGCCCATTATTTATACTGGCGGCTTTATTTTTCCTATATCGTATGCAAAAGGATGCTTGCTTCCTGGCTTTGCCCATCATCTCTCCCATTTAGACCGACAGATTTGTCGATCCAAATTTCCAATGCTTTATAATATTTTTCGACAAAAAACGGTTCATTCGGAAGCATTCCCCATACCTCCCTGACATACTGGCTGTTCAAGTAAGGCATCA
>DATBUB010000190.1:0-2527 GCA_036516555.1 Bacillaceae bacterium | reverse complement strand
CTATGAACACAAAACAGAGCCGGTGGACGTCTTCAGCCCGCAGACCGCCTACTTGATGATCGACATGATGAGGGATGTCATGAAGTATGGGACGGCAGCTTCCTTGCCGGGCATGCTGAAGTTTTCATCTGATTTGGCCGGAAAGACCGGGACCTCCAATAACGCTCAGGACTCCTGGCTGGTGGCTTCCAACCCGAACGTTACCATGGGCACGTGGATCGGCTACGCCTCAAACAGATCCCTTTATATCCGGAACAACAGCGAGAGCATACGGAACTACCGTATTTGGGCAAACCTGATGAATGCCGCTTATGATGTTGCACCCGAAATCGTAAGCACAAAGGAGCGATTCAAGATGCCGGGCGGAATAGTCAACAGATCTTACTGTGCCGTTTCTGGCTTGCTTCCTTCCGAAGCTTGCTCGAGGGCTGGCCTGGTTGCTTCCGATATCTTTAATGCCAAGTTTGTTCCGACAAAAGTGGATGACAGCCTCGGAACGGGACGCTATATCATGGCAAACGGGAAAAAATATATGGCCTTGCCTTCTACGCCTGAAGAATTCTCTATGCAGGGAAGCCTGCTGGATCCAGAATTCGTCAAGCGGATTACGAATGGAAGGCTTGCGGATGCCAAATACCTGATTCCTCCAGATAATCCAAAATGGAAGAACATTTTGGTGGCAGATGCGAAGCTCGAGGATGACGGTCAGGCTCCTAGCGGTGTCACAGCCGCCCTTGCCGGAGGCAAACTCACATGGACGGAATCGGCCAGCAAAGACGTGGTCGGCTATAGGGTATACTCTGCAGCCGGCAAAAAAGTGGCTTCTGTCGTTTCAGGCTCTACACTTGCCGCCAATGTTGGCCAGGGAGTCTATTATGTAGTGGCAGTGGATGTCGCAGGGCGCGAATCAGCCCCTTCCAACCAGGTGGGGAATGAACCGGAAGCAAAGGAGCCGGAAAAACCGGCAGAGCCCCCTAAAGACGCAGAAAAAGAGAAGAAAGAAGAAAAGAAAGACAACGGAAATAGTGGCGGCAACGGAAATGGAAACCCAGGCGGTGAAGATCCGCCGGGTGACGATGCCGATTGAAACAAAAAGAGCGGTAAGCTTCAGACGAAGCTTGCCGCTCTTTTGATGTTTTATCAATCTTCCATGGTGGATAGGTCTCCAGTTGGTAGATTCAGCTCCCATGCTTTCAGGACACGGCGCATGATTTTCCCGCTTCGGGTTTTCGGCAGCTTATCACGGAATTCAATTTCACGCGGTGCTGCATGTGCTGCCAAGCCTTTTTTCACAAACTGTCTGATATCCTCTTTCAGTTCGTCTGTTGGTTCGTATCCTTCGAGCAAAGCTATGAATGCCTTGATGATTTCCCCGCGGACCGGATCCGGTTTACCGATGACTCCCGCTTCGGCAACGGCGGGGTGCTCCAGCAGCTTGCTTTCCACTTCAAACGGACCCACCCTTTCGCCGGAAGTCATGATGACATCATCCACCCTTCCCTGGAACCAGAAATACCCGTCCTCGTCCATATAGGCGGAATCCCCTGATACGTACCAGTCTCCCGGAAGGAAATAAGAATCATACTTCTCCTTGTTATTCCAAATTTCATGCATCATGGCAGGCCAGCCTTTTTTGATGGCCAAATTGCCCATTCGATTTGGCGGCAGAACATTTCCCTGATCATCCACAATGGCGGCTTCCACACCGGGAATGGGTTTTCCCATTGATCCGGGTTTCACTTCCATGCATGGGTAATTGGCAATCAGAAGGGCACCGGTCTCTGTCATCCACCACGTATCATGGATCCGTTTATGGAAGACCTTCATCCCCCAGCGGATGACCTCCGGATTAAGCGGCTCTCCGACACTCAAGATATGGCGCAGTGCTGACAGGTCAAACTGTTTGACAAGCTCATCCCCAGCGCTCATCAGCATCCTGAAGGCTGTTGGTGCACTGTACCAAATCGTTACACCAAAGTCCTCAAGTGTCTGATACCAGTTCTCAGGCTTGAAACGCCCGCCCACGATGACATTGGACGTCCCTGTCAGCCATGGACCAAAAATGCCATAGGAGGTTCCCGTTACCCAGCCCGGGTCAGCCGTGCACCAATACACGTCATCATCCTTCAAGTCCAGAATCCACCGTGCCGTCTGGTAGTGCTGAATCATGGCGTTATGTACATGCAGAACCCCTTTTGGCCTGCCGGTGGAGCCGGATGTGTAATGGAGGATCAATCCATCTTTCCTGTCGACCCACTCAATATCAAGCTTTTTATCAGCTTCTGCTATCCGTTTGTTGAAATCGACATATTGCCCTGTTTCCTCAACATTTTCACCTACAAGGAAAATATGTTTCAGTTCCGGCAACTCATCTACAGGCACCCTTTCAAGCAGTTCTGGAGTTGTAACGAGTGCTTTTGCTCCGCTGTCTTCCAGCCTATCCTTAACGGCTCCCTCCATAAAGGCTTCAAACAGCGGACCGGCAATGGCCCCCAGCTTGATGATCCCCAAAATGGCAAAGTAGAGC
>DATBUB010000189.1:0-5442 GCA_036516555.1 Bacillaceae bacterium | reverse complement strand
GTCATCCTTTGGCAGTTTTCTGATTCCGACCTATATGCGGGCTTCATAGCCAACCTGGTGGTGGCCATTCTGGTCAGCTTGGCGACCTATAATCGCAATGATGACATTGAGCAGGGATTTGATGAGAGCATCAGAATGCTGAAGAATATACAAAAACATGAGCCAGATTCCGTTTTAATCGGAATCTGGCTCTTTTGGTTCTTCCACCATGTCCTCGGGACGGATTTCGTTAATCGGGACGAAGACGTCGAGATGGCGGTACAGGTTTGAAAATTCGGCAGGGAGCAATCCCCCGTATTCTCCATCAATATTCAATTGCATTTTTTCCGGGGATTTTACTTTAATATGGTTGGCTTTTGTATAAATAACACTTGGATCATTGACATGATCGCCGCGAACCGCGGCTGTTACTACGCGAATAAATTCTGCAAGGTTTGTTTTTTTCAAGATGATCAAAGTGAAAAGTCCATCATTCACTGAGGAATCCGGAGCAAGCTTTTCAAAGCCTCCGACCGAGTTGGTCAGGCCGATCAAAAACAGCATGATTTCCCCTTCGAACAGTTTGCCGTCGTACTCAATGCTTACTTCAGACGGCCTGATGGACGGCAGCATTTCAATGCCTTTGAGGTAGTACGCAAGCTGGCCAAGCACCGTTTTCAGTTTGCTCGGCACTTCATATGTCAGTTCAGTGAGGCGGCCGCCTCCGGCTATGTTAATGAAATAATGATCGTTCATTCGTCCGATATCGACCGGGATGGTGTCATTTTGGATGATCACGTCCACCGCTGCATCAATGTCACGCGGGATATGGAGCGCGCGCGCAAAATCGTTGGTCGTGCCTGTCGGAATGATGCCAAGCTTTGGCCTGTATTCCTGCTCGGCCAATCCATTGACAACTTCATTGATGGTTCCGTCTCCTCCAGCAGCAATAACAATGTCATACTTCCGCTCGACAGCTGTTCTTGCTGCCGTGATGGCGTCGCCTTCTCCCGTTGTTGCGTGGCAGGAAGTCTCGTATCCGGCAGCTTCCAGCTTCTGCAGGACATCCGCAAGATTGCGCTTGAAAATTTCACGGCCCGATGTCGGATTATAAATGATTCGTGCTCTTTTCATTCTCATCATCCCTATCACATCAAAATCACGGAATCTTTATTATTATGTATGCTTGTCTTTCCTAAAGATTCTCACTTCCTGAAGCAGCTTCAAAGAAACTGCCACCGGACATATCATACTCCTTTTTCGGGCTAAAATCCAATTAAACACCCGAGGAACAGTGGGGACAGGTTATTTGGGGACAGGCCCAAAATAACCTGTCCCCAAATAACCTGTCCCCCTCCCCCTTAGTTGACGCGGAGGGATTGGGCGGCCTTGACATGCAGGATGTGGGTTCCAGCGCCAAAGGTCATGTTTCCAGATTGAGGGCTGTATTCCGAATCATCCCCACCCTTTTCCTTCACGACGTTTTCCCACTTCCCGTTTGCCAGTTCCTGTACGCCGCTCGCCTTCACAGCAAGGTCGATCTCTTCCGGTACCTCAATCTTCACATAGCCCTCCTCCGAAATGGTCCAATCATTTTGAAGCCCTCTCGGCTTGGCGGTAAGCCCGCTTCCATGCCCAGCTACCTCCAGCTTCATGCCGGCAGGAATAAGCAGCGTTGTCTCCACATCCCCATATTCACTGAAAAATCGCTGGTGCGGCAGAGCCTTTAGCTTGATATACAGGGTGTCGCCTTTCTTCTCGACCATGGCGTAATCCTCCACCTTCGCCACCGTCTTCTTATCCCCGGCAACCTCCTCCCTATATGTCCCAAACATCGTCACCTCTTTGGCCGGTGTGCTTTCCACCGTCAAATGGTACGGGCCGGATTCAACGGTAATCCGCTCAATCCCATTCAGGGACGCCTCTTCATATTTGGGCAGATCCAATGTACGCACTTCGGCATGGACAATCCGGCTGGCCGTTTCAATCAGCCCAGTGGAACTGAGGAATGCCATCCCCAATCCTGCCGTTCCAATCAAGCTGATGAAGATGATGCTTACAAAATCATATTTGACAACCTGCTTTTCTTTATCGGAAGAGCGGGCCAGAAACACCAGGATCTCCGCCCCCAGGATGATGAAAAGCACAGGCCACCAGGATAAAAGCGCCAGAGCCGGATTCCAGTCCATGAACTGTGAAAGCAGGAGGAACAGCCCAAGAAACACCAGGGCTCCCCCCATTGAAAACGAACCTACTCGCCATGTTCTCATTTCTCTGCACCTTCCCCTTCTTGCTTCCTGATTCTCTTCCCGGCCAGCAGCTTGATCCCTCCGCCGATCAGCAGAAGACAAATGACGGCTGTCTGGAAGTAACGGTAAAACCAATACTCTATATCTACATGAATGAAATTCTTCAGGTACGGACTGACCACAGGCAGCAGGATATTCGTCCCAAGATAATACACACCCAGTACAATCAGCCCGATGCCCAGCCACCTTTGGTGATTGATCAAATACGATACAATCGGTTCGTCCTCCACATCACCGCTGTCATAACGGGAAGCTTTCTGCAATCCATCAAAAAAGCTGTAGAACCAGATGATCGGGACGAGGAACAGGAAGATCCCCAGCCTCAGCACATCCAGGATGTAAATGGAAAAGAGGAAAGCTGCCATGAGCTGGATGCCTCTTCGTTGCAGGCCGAGATAAAGGTGGCCGGCCCCCGGTACAATCGAAAGCAGCGTTGCGATGGATTTGCTCTTCCTGCCGTCGGTGCTGCGCTGTTCCAATTCTTCAAATACGGACCTGTCGACAAGCGGCTCGCCTTTTTGCTTTTTATCCATCTGCCTCATGACATCGAAGAACCCGTAAATCCAAATGATCGGCAAGCATGCCAGAAAAACGAGGAATTCTCCCCTGCCGGTCATCATTGTAACGAAAAGAACCATTACACCAAGACCCAGAAAGACTGCCAGCAGCGTCATTCCCCTGTAAACAAGGCCCAATTGGAAATGTCCAAGGCCTGGGACAAAAGACAGCACAATCGTGAAAAAGCGTTCAGAATCCGGATTCTTCTCAATAGGAGCTCCCTCTGCAGCAACTCCGGTCCGATTGTACAGCTTTGATGCTGTGACAGCCGTGTCGATGAAGTTGACGATATAAAGGAGCAGCCCTCCCAGTGCAAACACGAGGAAAACCTCCGACCCCAAAATGCTCACTGCAATGACGGACATGAGCGGAATGCCGAATACGGCAGCTGTATAGAAAAGCCCGCGGAGCACTTTGCCGAGGTACATCAAGCCTCCGCCGGGAAAGAAAGCAAGCAGAAATGCGATGATTGGGTTTTTATTCATTTGTATCCCCCTCCTTGAAGTTGTTTTCGATTTTATCTGTAATAGAAACGGTTTTATTCAATAAACCATCCACGATGGATGTATCTTTTTCCACACTTGTTCTTTCAAAGGTGCTTGCCACATTCATCAGCTGCGAGAAAACGCCTGTAGACATGAGCAGCAGCGTCATCGCTGCAGCAAGGCAGTAATGATAAAGCGTTTTCCGCCGCCAATCCGTGCCCTTTGAAACCTGGGCCTCCGGCATTGTGGGAGGATGCTGATTTTGGATTTCTTTCATGATCTTTCCTGTGAAATCCATCTCGAATTCAGGCACAGGAAGCACCGGTTCACTGGATTCCAGAGCTTCCATATAGAGCTCCAGGCAGTGATCGCAGCTGTAAAGATGGTTTTCATACTGTTCTCTTGTCGGTTCGTCAAGCTCGTCGTTTACATATCGAAGCCAATTCTCATATTCAATGTGGTTCATGAAAAATCATCCTCCTTCCAGTGCTTCTTCATCCATTGCCTTGCCCGATAAAGCTTTACCTCAATGGTTTTCACCTGAACATCCTGTTCATCCGCCAGTTCCTGGTACGTTTTTTCACGTATGTAAAAACCTTCGACAACTTCTTTGTAATTAGGGGGGAGTTCATCCAGCCTTTTTCTGATCAGCTGTTTTTTCTCCCTTTTGATCACTTGCAGTTCTACACTGTCGTCAGGCGGGGCATGACTCGCCTCTTCATACTCAACGTTCATGTCTTCCTGCCGTCTGACTTTCTTCCTTTTCATATCTATGGCATGGTTTACGGCAATTCTCGTAATCCATGTCTTAAATCCCTGCTTCTCATATTGGGGGAGAGAAGTATAGATTTTCATGAACACTTCCTGTGCGGCGTCTTCCGCATCTTTTTCATTGCGTAGCACACTGTAGACCGTATGAAACACCGCCGTCCGATATTTCTCGACAAGCAGCCGAAACGCATGGTCATTGCCGTTCTTGATTCTCTCGATGAGCGCATCATCCAAGACTTCTCTCCCCCCTTTCTCTCTGTCTGCCTACATAGACGAAATGCAGTTATGTGAACCCTACACAATTTCGCTTATTTTTTTCAAAAAGAAAAAAGAGCAGCCGATGCTCCTTTTCTCCCCTATCATTTTATCATTGTTTATGGCTGTAAAAATCAGTTTCTACCGATTTAGCCCGTAATTGAGCATGGAAATCGTATCGGTATAGACGGAGTCTTTCCCTGAATCGAGAACCACCGCAATCACCTGCTTTCCGCCGGCTTCAGCCGAAGAGATGAGGCAGTATCCCGCTTCGTCCGTAAATCCTGTCTTCATGCCGGTTGCGCTTGAAAAGTAATATGGGCTGTCCCGCACCATGAGCCTGTTTCGGTTGGAGTATGTATGGGTCATGGTGGAGTAGGTTTCCCGGTTTACGATTCCTCTGATTTGTCCGTTTGTAATGGCGGCATGCGCTATGGCGGCTAAATCTTCTGCCGTGGAAAAATGCTTCGGATCATGAAGTCCGTGCGGATTGGTGAAATGGCTCCCTTTAAGCCCCAGTTCCATCCCTTTTTTGTTCATCAATTCTGCGAATGCCGTCATCGCCTGATCGGTCGACAGCGCATGTCCGTATTCTTTTCCGGCTGTGTACACGGCCAGCGTACGGGCCGCATCATTCCCTGACTGAAGAAGCATAGCGGCGAGAAGTTCCTCCACCGTTTGCACCTGCCCTTCAAAAAGGCCAGCGCGTGCTTCCCCTTCTCTGCTCATGCGGATTTCATTGCCGACTTGAACCTTCTCTTCGGGTGAGGCTTTATCCAGCACCACCAACGCGGTCAGCAGCTTTGTGGTGGAAGCGGGATACTTTTTTTCATTTTTGTTTTTTGCAAATAACGTTTCCCCGGTATTTTCATCGACCAGCACAACCGCTTTTCCTTCGACTTTTACTGGACCTGAGCCTAACATCCATTCGGCCAGCTTTATATCCCTTTCTTGGAAAATGAAAAATGCTCCTCCAATTATACATATAAATAATAATAATTTTATTCGTTTCATTCCATACACTCCCTTGAAAAAACAAGCTTCAAGTAATAGACGAGGCAGAAATGAAAATCACTACAATTTGC
>DATBUB010000188.1:0-3678 GCA_036516555.1 Bacillaceae bacterium | reverse complement strand
AGCTGATGGTTAAGGAAGAGGAGAGCTGCCATGAATAGACCTAAGATTACTAGAAAAATAACCGATTGCGGAATCGTCGCTGTGGTCAGGGCTGATTCGAAGGAAGAAGCCATCCAAATAACAGAAGCTTGCGTGAAGGGCGGCATCACGGCAATTGAAATTACCTTTACCATCCAGGGTGCTGAACAGGTGATCCGAGAGCTGGCAGTCCATTACAAGGGCAATCCTGAAGTTGTTCTGGGAGCCGGCACTGTTCTGGATGCTGCGACAGCGAGAATCGCGATGCTGGCAGGCGCCCAATATATTGTCAGTCCGTTTTTTGATGAAGAGACCGCCAAGCTTTGTAACTTATATCAGATTCCCTATATGCCTGGATGCATGACGCTGACAGAAATGAAGCATGCGTTGGAGTATGGGGTGGACATCATCAAATTATTCCCAGGAAATGCATTTGGTCCGGATTTTGTCAAAGCCGTAAAAGGCCCGCTTCCTCAGGTGAATCTCATGCCGACCGGCGGAGTGAGCCTGGAGAATGTGGATCAGTGGATCAAAAATGGATGCGTTGCCGTTGGGGTAGGCGGCAATCTAGTTGCTCCGGCAAAAACGGGGAATTTCGAGAAGATTACTGAATATGCCGCCGAGTACGTGAAAAAAGTGAATGAGGCAAGAGAGGCACTGCGATGAAAAAGGTTGTCACGTTGGGAGAAATACTGCTTCGCCTTTCCGCACAGGAAGGCGTCCGGCTGAACCAGGCTGGCCGGCTTCATGTCCATTACGGCGGTGCAGAAGCAAATGTTGCGGTCTCTTTAGCCCGGTATGGCTATGAGGCATTTGTTGTGAGCAAGATTCCCGACAACCCGTTGGGGATGGCTGCAGAACGGCAGTTGAAATCTCACGGTGTCCGCACAGATTATGTGTTAAAAGGCGGGGAGCGGTTAGGAACGTATTATTTGGAGCCCGGAGCCGGGGTGAGAAGCGCCCAGGTGACCTATGACCGGAAATATTCCAGCTTTTCAGAGATGGAAGTTGATGAAGTGGTTGTGGAAGACATCCTTCGGGGGGCCGCTTTATTTCATGTATCTGGCATCACCCTTGCGCTTTCCGCTTCGTTAAGGGAGATTGTTCTTCTTTTTATGAAAAAGGCAAAGGAAATTGGAATCAAGACGAGCTTTGATTTTAATTACCGGGCCAAGCTCTGGACACAGCGGGAAGCTTCCGATGCAATCAAGCCGTTGCTTCCTTATATGGATATTTGTTTTTTCGGGGAACTGGATGCTGTACACCTGCTGGGCCTAAAAAAACGGGAGAAAACCGTTCCTCAGGAAGATAGATTGAAAGAGTACTATAAGGAAGTCTTGAGTCAATACCCGACCATTCAGGCGATCGGCTCAACCTTTCGGACAGTGCTGAATGCCACAAGCAATAAGCTGCAGGGGAATTTGTTTACAGGCGGAGAACTGTACCAGTCAAAGGTCCACCAGCTTGAGCCGATTATCGATCGCGTTGGAGGCGGGGATGCTTTTGCCTCTGGAATGCTGTGGGGCCTATTGGAGGGACTCCCTCCCGGGCAGATTGTGTCATTTGCTGCAGCAGCCTCCGCATTGAAACATACGGTTCACGGAGACTGCCATACATTCACAAAGGAAGAAATCATCCAATTTGCAGCGATGGAGCCAGGCACCATCCTGCGTTAAAAAATCAAATTTTAAAGGAGATATGAACAAATGGAAACTCGTTATGCACACCATCCTGAAGATATGAAAAGGTACACAACAGAAGAATTGAGAAGGGAATTCCTCGTTGAAACCCTCTTTGAAGCAGGAAAAGTCCACTTGACCTATACCCATGTCGACCGCATGATTTTCGGCGGAGTAACACCGGCAGAAGAAGAACTGACCATCAAGCTGGATAAGGAGCTGGGGGTCAATTATTTTCTCGAACGGCGAGAGCTGGGAATCATCAACATCGGCGGTGAAGGCTCCGTTGTGCTGGACGGAACGGAATATGACATGCTGCAGAGGGACGGACTTTACGTCGGTAAAGGAACAAAAGAGGTGCTATTCCGTTCCAAGGATCCGGGGAATCCGGCCAAATTCTACATCAATTCAGCTCCGGCCCATCATACATACCCGACTGTAAAAATCGACATCAACAAGATTACACCGCTTGAAATGGGAGCTCCCGAAACATTGAATGAGCGGAAAATCTACCAATACGTCCATCCAAACGTATGTGAGAGCTGCCAGCTGCAGATGGGCCTGACCATGCTTTCTCCGGGAAGCGTCTGGAATACAATGCCGTGCCATACACATGAGCGCCGCATGGAGGTGTACCTGTATTTTGACATGGAACCTGAAACACGCGTCTTCCATTTCATGGGCAAGCCTGATGAAACAAGGCACCTGGTGATGAAAAATGAACAGGCTGCCATTTCGCCAAGCTGGTCCATCCATACAGGTACGGCCACAAGCAACTATACCTTTATTTGGGGCATGTGCGGAGAAAACATTACGTACAGCGATATGGACCATATCAAAATGGAAGATTTGCGATAAGTGATGACGGAGCCTCCAATCGTTTTGGGGGCTGTACACCTGAAAAGAGGAGGTTATGGGAATGACGAATCAGCTTGCATCTTTTTCACTGGATGCCTTTAACCTGGCCGGAAAAACAGCCATCGTAACAGGGGCAAACAAAGGATTGGGCCAGGCATACGCCGTTGCGCTCGCCAAGGCGGGTGCGGATGTGTTTGCGGTATGCAGAAGCACAGATTGGAAAGAAACGAAGGAATTAATAGAAGAAACAGGGCAAAGAATTGAGTTTTTTCAGGCTGATATGAGCGACAGGGCCGCTGTTAAAGAAATTGTCCCTGAATGCCTGAATGTATTCGGGAAAGTGGACATTTTGGTCAACAATGCGGGCACGATCCTGCGTTCCCCTCTCGTGGAATATAAGGAAGAGGATTGGGATGCCGTCATGGAGGTCAATATAAATTCCTTGTACTTGCTGAGCCAGGAAGCGGCAAAAGTGATGGTTGAGCAAAAGAGCGGAAAAATCATCAATATCGCTTCCATGCTTTCATTCCAGGGAGGGAAATTTGTACCGGCCTATACAGCCAGCAAACATGCTGTGGCTGGCCTGACGAAAGCATTTGCAAATGAGCTGGCGGAACATAATGTTCAAATCAACGCCATTGCCCCGGGATATATCGCCACCGCGAATACAGCCCAAATCCGGGCGGATGAAAAGCGGAATGCGGAAATCCTGTCCCGCATCCCGGCTGGACGCTGGGCGGATCCGGCTGATCTGATGGGAGTTGTCGTATTTTTAGCGAGCAGGGCTTCCGACTATATGAATGGCCATGTGCTGGCCATCGATGGCGGCTGGCTGGCGAGATGATGTGGATATTGCAGTGGTGACCATGCTTTAAGAAGTCCATTGCTTTAGAGGTGACAATATATGAAAAAGGCCATCGGCATTGATATTGGGGGGACAAAGGTCGCTGCGGGAATCGTTTTAGAGTCGGGAGAATTGCTTGGACTTTCTGAGGTGAAAAGCGATCCTTCCGACCGTGAAAGGATGTTTGAGCGGGTTGCCGAAGCGGTGGAGCAGGTCCTCGGGAACTCATCCCTTTCCATTCACGACGTGGAAGGGATGGGCGTAGGGGTGCCCGGAAAG
>DATBUB010000187.1:0-19036 GCA_036516555.1 Bacillaceae bacterium | reverse complement strand
CCCTCAAGGTATCTATGTCTGTTATGACCTTGCATGGATACAGTGCTGCCGTACATCTGGTGTCAATGGAGTTCCTTGACCTTCCGGTGCTTGCAATTATCGCTCCCTTGCTAGCCTTCAGCCACTTCTTGAATTCTGTTCCTTCTATTCCGTATACCGCTTGAGCTCCTGAACCTTCCACAAGAGAAAGGATCTCGTCAAAGTCTTCCCCATCCTCTATAAAAACACTTGCGCCAGTGGCTGCGTCCGAGAAATATCCATTCCAGTTAACCGCTTTTGTAAGAGCTTCTTCAGGCGACTTTCCAAATGCCATGAGCTCACCGGTGGATTTCATTTCAGGTGCCAAGAGCGGATCTACACCTGGCAGTTTCCCGGTTGAAAAGACAGGGTATTTCACCGTATAGTAGGAGGCTTCAACGGCACCCTTGCGTTTCATCGGCAAGCCTGTCAATACTTTTACACAATCCTCTATGATATTGATGCCCGTGACCTTGCTGATGACCGGAACGGTTCTTGATGCCCGCGGATTCACCTCCATGACATACAAGACATCCTGATACAATACATACTGGATATTAAATATACCGACAAACCCCATGTGTTTTGCAAGCTTCTTGGCATATTCAAAAGCCAGTTCCTTATAAATTGCGGAAATTTGAACGGGAGGTGTGATGGCGATGCTGTCACCCGAATGCACGCCGGCTTTTTCTATGTGTTCAAAGATGCCCGGGACAAAGATGTCGTGTCCATCCGTCAGTACATCGATCTCAAACTCCGTCCCTTTATAGTAGGCATCCAGCAATACAGGAAATTGAATGTTTTCCATGCAGCTTTTAAGCTCTTCTTCTGACTGTATGATCAGCATTCCCTGCCCGCCGATCACATAGGAAGGCCTTAACAGCATAGGGTAGCCGATGGAATTGGCCTTATCATGCAAATCTTCTTTGCTGGAAGCAGTTAAACCTGGTATATGCGGAATTCCCGCGTTTTTCAGGAGTTCGTAAAAACGGTCGCGATCTTCGCATATATCAATCAGATCCTGTGTAATGCCCAGGAGCGGAATCCCGTGCTGCTCTAGATCATGAGCGAGATTGATCGCCGTTTGGCCGCCAAATTGGACGAGAACTCCATCGGGCTGCTCATATTCCAGCACATTCAATACGTCCTCTATTTGAAGCGGGTCAAAATAGAGGCGGTCTGCAATTTGAGAATCGGTGCTGACTGTGCCTGGGTTATTATTGATCAAAATGGTCTCGTACCCGGCTTTTTTCAGGGCCAGTACCGCATGGACCGTACAGTAGTCGAATTCAAGACCCTGGCCAATACGGACAGGACCCGATCCAAGAATGGCGATTTTGGGCTTGGCGCCAGATTTGGATTCTGCCCCCGGTACGTTCCAGGAAGAATAATAATACGGAGCTTCTGCCGCTTGCTCCCCACCGCATGAGTCCACCTTCAGGAAAGCCGGTTGCAGTTTTTGCTGCCGCCATATTTGCCGGATTTCAGCGATGTCTCTCTCCCAGATGTCCGCAAGCCAGCTGTCCGAAAACCCATGTTGCTTTAGCTCCTTCATGAGCCGGATATCCGCCGTGTCAGCAGAGGCCTGTTTTGCCCTTGATTCCAAATCAACGAGCCCGGCCAAACAATCCAGGAATGTTCGATGGATCAATGTGGCTTCTTCCAATTCACTTGCTGAAACACCTCTCCGCATCAATTCAAGAATGGAGAAAAAACGAAGGTCGTCGCAGAACTTTACGGAATGCCACAGTTTTTCTGTTTCCATGCCTGAAACCTCTTTTAGCTCCAGGCCAACAACACCGAGTTCAAGCGAACGGACCGCTTTCTGGAATGCAGCGGATAGACGGCTTTCAATGGCCATGATCTCTCCAGTAGCCTTCATTTGAGTCCCCAGTTTTCTTTCTGCAGCCGGGAACTTGTCAAAAGGCCACCTCGGCATTTTGACAACCGTATAATCCACAATCGGCTCCTGATCGGCCTTAACCGTACCCGAAACAGGATTGGTGATTTCAGAAAGATGGTACCCCATTCCGAGTTTCGCCGCTATTTTGGCAATTGGATAGCCCGTTGCCTTGGAAGCCAGTGCTGAGGACCGGCTTAGTCTCGGATTGACTTCAATCAGATAATATTGGCTGCTGTTCGGATCCTGTGCAAACTGAATGTTGCAGCCGCCTACAATGCCAAGTGCCCTGATGATGCGGACAGAAGAATTATAAAGGGTTTTATACTCTTCTCCAGTAAGAGTCTGCTGGGGTGCTATCACAATGGAATCCCCTGTATGGACTCCGACCGGGTCAAAGTTTTCCATGCTGCATATCGCAATGCATGTATCCTTTTCATCGCGCATCATTTCAAACTCAAGTTCTTTGAATCCTGCTATGCTTTTTTCAATCAGGCATTGTGATATGGGGCTGGCATCCAGGCCACGCTTTACGATTTTCATCAATTCGGCTCGGTCGGCTGCAATGCCTCCCCCGCCTCCTCCAAGTGTATAGGCAGGCCTGACAATGACCGGATAGCCGATTTCTTCGGCAAAGAGGACCGCTTCTTCGGCTGTATGGATGATTTCGCTGTCAGGCACTGGCTCTCCAAGCTCCTTCATCAAGGTACGGAAAGCATCCCGGTCCTCACCTTTGATGATGGATTCAGGCTGTGTTCCAAGCACAATGATGTTATACTTTTCCAAAATGCCCTTTTGAAATAATTCAACCGTCAGATTTAACCCGGTTTGTCCTCCAGCTGTTCCCAAAATGGCATCCGGACGTTCTATCTTTATGATTTCCGTTATGCTTTCCACAGTCAATGGTTCAAAATAGATGGTTTGGGCATACTGTTCATCCGTCATGACTGTAGCGGGATTATTGTTTACAAGGACCACTTCACACCCTTCCTCCTGCAATGACATGCAAGCCTGCGTCCCTGCATAATCAAATTCGGCTGCCTGGCCTATGACAATGGGTCCTGACCCAATGACCAATACTTTTTTGACGTCTGTCCGTTTGGGCATATAATGCCACTCCTTTTTCACTTCATTTTCTTCATAAGATCCATTAGTGGATATGAATCTTTATTACTTATAAAGTATTATTATGCATAACGATGAAAAAATTATTGGGCAGTTTCTGCCTGTTTTGCTTTCAGGACTTTTCCTATGATTTTTACAGCTTCATCTATTTCCGGTATTGATACTGTCAATGGAGGCAGCAGCCTGATCACATTCGGACCGGCGTTCAACGCCAAGAGGCCTTCCTTTCTGATCGCGGACAGCCAAGCGCCTGTATCCATGGTAAATTCCAATCCAAACATCAGCCCTTTGTGTCTGATGTCCAAAAGGCCATCCAATCCGGCCAGTTCCTCTTCAAGCTTTTTTCCCAAATATTCTCCCTTTTCTTTCACGCTGGTTAGGAAGCGTTCTTCAAAAATCAAGTCCATGACCTTATTGGCAGCCGCCATCGCCAATGGATTGCCTCCGAACGTAGATCCGTGGCTTCCGGGGTTGAATGAATTGAACAACGATTCTTTTCCAATCATGGCTCCAACCGGGAAGCCGTTTCCCAGGCCTTTGGCTGATGTGATGATATCGGGCTTAACAGTATATTGCTGATAGGCAAAGGGAGTTCCTGTCCTTCCCATCCCAGTTTGGACTTCATCCACTATCAGAAGGGCTCCATATTCCGTGCAAAGTTCTTCTGCTGCTGTCAAGAAAGCCTCATCAGCCGGATGGACACCGCCTTCTCCCTGAACAATTTCAAGCATGACAGCAGCCGTATCTGCATCCATTTCTTGAGCCAAAGCCCCTATATCGTTATAAGGTACATGAACGAACGTTTCCAGCATCGGGCCAAATCCCGCTTTTACTTTATCCTGGCCGGTGGCAGCCATGGTTCCGAGAGTCCTTCCATGGAACGACTTCTGAAATGTAATGATTTTATGACGTCCTGTATGTTTCCGGGAAAGCTTGATGGCAGCTTCATTTGCCTCGGCGCCGCTGTTGCAGAAAAAGACAAAATCTCCTGAAGAGGCATTGACCAGTTTTTCTGCAGCTTTCTCCTGCAATGTGCTTTTGAATAGATTGGAAGTGTGCCATAGCTTGGAGAGCTGCGAAGTGACCGCCTCTGTTACCTCAGGATGGCAGTGGCCCAAATTGCAAACCCCGATGCCGGAAGTAAAATCCAGATACGATTTCCCTTCAGAATCCGTAACCGCAGTTCCGATGCCAGATACGATTTCAGTCTCCCACCTCGCATAATTTTCAAATAAATGGGTCATTTAACAGACCGCCTCCCGTTCTTTTCTGATAGCCGTGCCAATGATGGCAGAATCTTTATAAAAGGGGCTGTTTCCGCCTACAATCATGGTTTCCTCCATTCCATCATCAAGGCATTCCAAAGCTGCTTTCACTTTTGGAATCATGCCGCCGGTTATGGTTCCATCTTGAATGTATCGCATGATTTCATCATATGTTGCATGTTGTATCAGGCTGCCCTTATGCAATACACCGGGAACATCCGTCACAAAGAGCAGCTTTTCGGCCTTCAAGGAACTGGCTACCGCTCCCGCAGCCGTATCCGCATTGATATTATAGAATTCCTCTCCGTCTACTCCTGCAGCTAGGGGGGAGATTACAGGAATAAGTCCCATGGAAATGAGGTTGTTCAGAAATCCGGAGTCAACTCCCGTAATCCTCCCTACAAATCCAAGACGTTCAGGGTCCATTGCTTCAGCCTGAATGCATTGGCCATCAAAGCCCGTGACACTGATGGAGGGCATTCCGTATTTTTGAAGCCCCCGGACAAGCCTATTGGCCATGGAGCCGGAAAGGACCATTTCAGCTGTATGCAAAACGTCCTTCGTTGTTTTCCGCAAGCCATCTATAAACTCAGATTCTATTTCCAATGTCTCCAGCAGCTGATTGATGGCAGGTCCGCCCCCATGTACGATAACGGGTCGGAATCCATCTTCCTGCAATTTCTTTATGCCTTCGTAAAAATCCTGATCCAGGGAATCAATCATGCTTCCCCCGCATTTGATGACGATAATTCCAGTCATGCATGCCTCTCCTTCCCGCCTGTTATGTCCGGTAGCTGGCGTTTATCCTTACATAATCATAGGTCAAGTCGCAGCCCCATGCCTTTCCTTCGCCGGAGCCAATGTTCAGTTGGATGGCGATTTCAACTTCCTCCTGCTTCAAGTATGACGAAAGCTCCTCCTCTGAGAAATCCACTGGCTGGCTTTGTCTCAGCAGAGGGTGCCCACCTATAAAAATATCAATCGTTTCCGGATTGAGCTGCATTCCGCTTTTTCCGATTGCCATCATGACCCTCCCCCAGTTGGGATCCGATCCAAACACCATCGTTTTTACAAGGTCGGAGGCCACTACTGATTTTGCAATCATGCCTGCCTCCTTATCATTGGCGGCACCTGATACCTTCACTTCAATCAGTTTGGTCGCCCCTTCTCCGTCACGTGCAATCATCATGGCCAGATCCTGGGCCACTTTGTTCAGCAATTGTACAAAAACATCCCACTCAGGATGCTCCGGTGTCAGAGAATTGTTTTCTGCATGACCGCTCGCCATAACAAGGACCATATCATTCGTTGATGTATCCCCATCTACGGTAATCCTGTTAAAGGTTTGATCCGTTACTTTGCTAAGGGCCGCTTGCAAATGACCAGGCTCAATGACTGCATCTGTTGTGATAAATGCAAGCATTGTCGCCATATTTGGAGCAATCATTCCCGATCCCTTGGCAGACCCGGCCATGGTTATGGTTTTTCCGTCAATGTTTGCCTCATAGCAAACCGACTTTTTGCATGTATCAGTCGTTAATATGGATTCATTGAATGCTTCCGATGCGTCCAGGTTTTTTTCAGGATTCAAACATTCAATCCCCGGAATGATTTTATCCATGGGCATTCTTTCCCCGATGATCCCTGTAGAGGCAACGGCAACCAGATGAGAGGCAAGGGAGAATCTGCCGGCAACAGCATCCTTCATTTCCTGGGCATCGATATGGCCCTGTTTGCCGGTGCATGCATTGGCATTTCCGCTGTTCACGATAACTGCCTGCAGTTTGCCTTCTTTCCGGATGCTCTCCTTCGTGGCCAAAAGGGGAGCCGCAATGATTTGGTTCAGCGTATATACGGCTGCAGCGCTGGCGGGCACATCACAATATAAAAGACCAAGATCGTTTCGTTTTCTTTTCACTTTTGTATGGATTCCGCATGCGTAGAATCCGAGCGGTGAAGTGATATTTCCTTGTACCGCCTTAATGGGCAGCGGTTCGCTAATTGTTTGCATTCCGTTTTTCCTCCCGGTTATGGTTTATGGGTAAAAAGGCGTCATGGCCAAGCCTGCCGTTTCTTCCATTCCAAACAGAAGATTCGCATTTTGGACAGCCTGGCCGGCTGCGCCTTTCATTAAATTATCAATGACTGAAACGATGGTGACTCTTTTGGTGCGAGTGTCTACTGTGACGCCGATATCGCAAAAATTGGAGCCTGTCACTTCTTTAGTAGATGGAAACTCCCCCCGTTGGCGCACTCTTATAAAAGAAGAATCTTCGTAAAATTCCGTATATAATTGCAGTACTTCGTCCTCATCAAGATGCTCATTAAGGGTCAGGTATATGGTGGCCATGATCCCCCTGCTCATGGGAACCAGATGGGTTGAAAAGGTAATGGGCGACATATAGCCCCAGGCCTTCAGCATTTGTTCAATCTCGGGAATATGCTGATGCTGATTGACTTTATATATTTTTAGATTTTCATTGCATTCACAAAAAATATTGCCTAAGGCCACCGTTTGTCCTGCTCCTGACACCCCTGATTTGGCATCCACTATAACCGACTCCTCCCGGACCAGCCGATTGGACGCGAGCGGAGCCAATCCCAGCAGTGTTGCAGTAGGATAGCAGCCTGGATTGGAGATGAGCAAGCTGTCCTTCGCGAGTTTCTCCTTGCATAATTCCGGAATGGAATAAACCGCTTTTTTGGACCATTCTGATGACGGAGGCGATTTTTTATACCACTTCTCATAGTCTGAAGGATTGTTCAGTCTGAAATCACCTGACAGATCAATGACCGTACACCCTGCTCCAGCTAATTCCGGTGCCATTTGCGATGCCACTCCGGATGGGACTGCCAGGAAAATGACATCCAATTCCTGTGCCATCCTGTATGCATCAATTTCCTCCAGGACGTGTGATGCGCAGCCTGTCAGATGCGGATATTGATTATTGATTGACTCACCCTGCCTGGATGAAGAATATAAGGAGGCAAGTTCAAATTGCGGGTGATGATTCAATATGCGAATCAATTCTGCTCCCCCATAGCCTGTAGCGCCAACAATTCCAGCTTTCAATGCCATCACTCCCATACAAATTCCCTTTGGATATCCGTTCATGATCTCCAAGTTACCTTTTTTGATGTTTTCTATTATACGTTGTATAAAAATAAATGCAACAGTATAAATATAAATTATGCAAAAATTCTTTTAGCCAAGAGAAAAGCCTGGCATCTCTATAAGGCAGAGACACCAGGCATTCATCACCATTTCCAATATCATTATTCGCTGTCTGTTGTTTTGTTTCCTGTATCTATCCAAATATCTTTTACCGCACCGCTGATGGCTTCGTCGAGGGCAAAAGAACCATTGGAATAACGGTCGCTAAATTTATAGCTGGAAGGGAACAGGATTTCCTCCTGTCCTTTTTCAGTTAAAAGCGTAACCCTGTCGGAATCAGCGACCATTTTCATGCCGGCAATCCGATGAGGGTTTTTCTTTAGTTCACGCAGCATGACCACGCCTCGCTTGGCTCGGCTGCCCTTTTCAAACTCGGTCAGCTTCATTTTTTTGACGGCTCCCCGTTGGGTGACGATCAAGATTGAAGGAACGGACTCGGAAGGAAAAGCCTCTCCGCCAATCACATAATCGCCGTCCTTGAGATTGACCGCCTTGACGCCTGCCGCCCTCGCTCCCACAGGACTTACCTCATCTTCCGAGAACCACAGTCCATATCCTGTATGTGTTGCAATGAAAATATCCATGGAACCATCCGTAACCTTTACATCAATGACACTGTCCCCTTCCTTTACATTCACCGCTACAAGAGGCCTGGAGTATCGTTGGGCCTTGTAGAGAGACAGTTCACTTTTCTTGATCATTCCATTTCGGGTGAAAAAGAGAAGGAAGGAATCCGGAGAAAACTCCTTGATAGGTAATGCTTTGATGATTTCTTCATCACGTTCAATCTGTATGATGCTTGAAACATGCTGGCCAAGGTCTTTCCAGCGGATATCCGGCAATTCATGAACCGGCATGTATAAATAATTCCCTTTATTCGTGAACAGGAGCAGTGTGTCGGTTGTGTTCAGCTCAGTTTGGAGCAGCAGCCTGTCCGATTCTTTCATGGCAAAGTCCTGGCCATTCGATGCTGAATAGGAGCGGAGACTGGTCCGTTTTATATATCCGTCTTTTGTCACGGTTACCATGACATCTTCACTTGGAATCATCACTTCGAGATTAATTTTGATTTCTTCAATTTTATCTTCTATGACGGTCCGGCGCTCATCGTTAAATTTTTTCTTTACTTCCTTAAGTTCTTTCTTGATGACGGCCAGCAATTTTTTCTCGCTTGCCAAAATGGATGCAAGCTGTTCGATTTTGTTCTTCAGTTCTTCGGCTTCCGCTTGGAGGGCAGTGATATCGGTATTTGTCAGACGATACAGCTGCAAGGAAACGATGGCCTCCGCCTGTTTTTCCGTAAAGCCGAATTTGAACATCAGATTGTCCTTTGCATCGCGTTTATCCTTGGAGGCCCGGATTGCGGCAATCACTTCATCCAGGATGGATAGCGCTTTAATCAAACCTTCCACAATATGCTCGCGTTCCCTGGCCTTGTCCAGCTCATAACGTGAACGGTTGGTCACCACTTCTTTTTGATGTCCGATATAGGAGTCCAGCAGATTTAGAAGCCCCATCAGTTTAGGCCTCCGGTTTTCAATGGCCACCATGTTGAAGCTGTACGTTACCTGGAGATCGCTGTTCTTAAACAGATAGTTCAAAATGCCTTCTGCGTCGACTTCCTTTTTCAGCTCCACGACAATCCGGAGACCTGTCCGATCCGTTTCATCCCTTACCTCTGCGATGCCATCGAGCTTCCGGTCAGCCCTGAATTCGTCGATTTTCTTTACCAGATTGGCTTTATTAACATCATAAGGAATTTCAGTTATGATGATTTGTTTCCTTCCGCCCCTCATTGTGTCAATTTCTGTTCTTCCGCGGACGATGATTTTTCCTTTTCCTGTTTCATAGGCTTTCTTAATGCCATCCACACCCTGAATGATTCCGCCTGTCGGAAAATCAGGTCCTTTTAAGACGGTCATGGCATCTTCCACGGAACAATCTGGCCTGTCCATCCTCATGATGACCGCATCAATCACTTCACCCAGCTGGTGCGGAGGGATGTCAGTTGCGTAACCCGCAGAAATGCCGGTTGAACCATTTACAAGGAGGTTTGGAAAGCGGGCAGGCAAAACGGTCGGTTCTGTTGCCGTATCATCAAAATTCGGAATGAATTCCACAGTCCGCTTATCAATGTCTCTCAGCAGCTCTGAGGCCATTTCGGAGAGCCTTGCCTCCGTATACCGCATGGCGGCGGCGGGATCCCCATCCACACTGCCGTTGTTTCCATGCATTTCCACCAAATATTTGCGCACCTTCCATTCCTGGCTCATCCGGACCATGGCTTCATAAACGGACGAATCCCCGTGAGGGTGGTAATTGCCTATGACATTTCCAACCGTCTTGGCTGACTTTCTGAAACCTTTATCAGCAGTATTTCCTTCCACATGCATCGCATACAGAATCCTTCTTTGAACCGGTTTAAGCCCGTCGCGTGCATCGGGCAGCGCCCGGTCTTGGATAATATATTTACTGTAACGGCCAAATCGGTCGCCAAGCACATCCTCAAGAGTCAAATCTTGATACTTTTCTGCGTTGGTCATGAGATTGTGTCAGCCCTTTCCATGGACAAATTTTCATTCTGCAAAATGCTCCGCTCTTCCTGGAGCCCGAATTCCACATTATTTTCAATCCATTTTCTCCTCGGTTCGACTTTGTCGCCCATCAGCGTTGTCACCCTTCTTTCCGCTCTTGCGGCGTCATCAATCAAGACACGGATCAAGGTTCTAGTTTCCGGATTCATCGTAGTCTCCCAAAGCTGGTCGGCATTCATTTCCCCGAGACCTTTATATCGCTGCAGCATATATCCTTTTCCGACTTTTTTCGTGGCTTCTCCCAGATCATCATCAGTCCAGGCATATTCTACTACAGCCTTTTTTCCTGTCCCCCTGCTGATTTTATACAGGGGAGGAAGGGCGATATAAACTTTTCCAGCTTCAATGAGCGGCTTCATGTACCGGTAAAAGAATGTGAGGAGAAGGACCTGGATATGCGCTCCATCCGTGTCCGCATCCGTCATGATGATGATCTTATCGTAATTGACGTCTTCAAGGTTAAAATCCGGGCCCACCCCTGCACCGATTGTATGGATAATCGTATTGATTTCCTCATTTTTAAGTATGTCTTGAAGCTTGGCCTTCTCTGTATTGATGACTTTTCCGCGAAGAGGCAATACAGCCTGGAAACGACGGTCCCTGCCTTGTTTCGCCGAACCTCCGGCCGAATCCCCTTCCACTAAATATAATTCATTTTTTTCGGGGTTTCTTGATTGTGCCGGTGTAAGCTTCCCTGACAGAAGGGCATCAGACCTTTTTCTTTTCTTGCCGCTCCTGGCCTCTTCCCTTGCCTTTCGAGCAGCTTCCCGCGCCTGTGCAGCCTTGATGGCTTTTTTGGCAAGCAGGGAACTCACGTCCGGGTTCTCAGCAAGAAAGTAGGCCAAATGTTCCGAGACGATCGTATCTACAGCCGAGCGGGCTTCTCCGGTGCCAAGCTTTCCTTTTGTCTGCCCTTCAAATTGCAGAAGATCTTCCGGAATCCGTACGGAAACAATGGCGGCCAGCCCTTCCCTAATATCAGATCCTTCAAGATTTTTATCTTTTTCCTTGAGCAGCCCCACCTTTCGGGCATATTCATTGAACACCCTGGTCATGGCAGTTTTGGCGCCCACCTCATGGGTACCTCCGTCTTTTGTCCTGACATTGTTAACAAAAGAGAGGATGTTTTCAGCAAAACCATCATTGAACTGGAACGCAAATTCCACTTCAATTTCCCCTGCTTCGCCTTCAAATGATGCTACAGGGTGCAAGACATCCTTTTCTCCATTTAAATACTCAACAAATGCTTCTATTCCGCTGTCATAACAAAACACGTCATGCTGGTCATAACGCCGGTCAATGATTTCAATTTTCATGCCTTTCAATAGAAACGCAGACTCTCTCAAGCGCTCGCTCAAAGAATCATAATTGAATACCGTGGCACTGAAGATGGACGGGTCGGGTTTAAAATGGATGGTCGTGCCTGTTTGTTTCGTTTTTCCGATAACGTCCAAAGAAGTGACAGGCTTTCCCCCATCCCTGAATTTTTGTTCGTATATAGATCCGTCCCTCTTAATGGTGACGGTCAGCCATTCAGATAATGCATTGACGACGGATGCTCCGACACCATGGAGACCTCCGCTCGTTTTATAGCCGCCCTGGCCAAATTTTCCGCCGGCATGGAGCACAGTCAAAATGACTTCCGTGGTAGGTTTTCCCGTGCTGTGCATGCCCGTCGGCATACCGCGTCCTTTATCTTCCACACTGATGCTGTTGTCTTTATGGATGGTGACGATGATATGGTTTCCGAACCCTGCAAGTGCTTCATCGACGGAATTGTCCACTATTTCATATACAAGGTGGTGAAGCCCGCGAGCATCGGTCGATCCAATATACATCCCCGGACGCTTTCTTACGGCTTCCAGGCCTTCCAGGACCTGTATCGATTCATCATTATATACATTCTCATTTACTTTAATGGCCACCTAAATTCCCCTTTCACTCAAACAATCTATATAAAACAAACATCTGTTCGTATATTATATCATACCTGAACGATGAAACATGTCTTATTTTAACGTTGATTTACCAATTTTGGCAACTTGCCCAAATAATATGAATAGAAAACACGAAAAAAAACAAGCGCAAACCGGCGCTTGCATGACTATGCATTATCTGGTTAAGGCATGTTCCACTTTAATACACCGGTCCATGATGACCGTATATCCTCTATCCTTTAGAAATTGAAAGGCCTCTTCGTT
Organism: Bacillaceae bacterium; assembly: GCA_036516555.1. GTDB lineage: Bacteria > Bacillota > Bacilli > Bacillales > Bacillaceae_C > DATBUB01. The sequence goes on along the minus strand of DATBUB010000187.1, from coordinate 6,758 downwards.
TTCCACACCCAGCTGCGCCCAAAATACATCCGCGTCGATTTCGGCAAATTCCCTTGCTAATTCCGGCAGGAACTCGGACCGCCTGAACACATTTACAATGTCCACATGTCCTTTGATATCCGCCAGGCTGGGAACCGCTTTAATTCCAAAAACCTCATCCACTGCAGGGTTTACCGGAATAATGTCATAGCCGGCATTTTTCATGGCTTCCGAAACCATATAGGACGTCCTGTCAGGGTTATCGCTTAAACCCACCACTGCAATTTTTTTAGATTTTTTCAGAATTTCACCGATTTCCTTGCGGTCAGGATTAACTATTGCCATTCCACAACTCCTCCTTATGCCGGGCTTCTGTTATTACTATCGTATAGGAGGATAAAGGGAAACGCAAGTACATGCCTTTATTCCCGTAAGGGTGATTCGTCAAAAAAGCTTTTTCAGAAAGTCTGCCAGCGTGGTACAATGAAATCAAAAGCTTGGATAGAAGAATTAAAGGAGTATGCTCATGATTCATGTACTTATTATTTTGTTATCCTATTTGATCGGCTCGATTCCTTCCGGTCTGATTGTCGGCAAATGGTTTTATGGAACAGACATCAGACAGCATGGCAGCGGCAATCTGGGAGGCACCAATACTTTCAGGACCCTCGGGATAAAAGCGGGCATCATCGTGACAGCCGCGGACATCCTGAAAGGTACATTGGCCACTTTGCTTCCGGCTATGCTCGGTTCGGATATGCACCCATTGGCGGCAGGGATTGCGGCGGTCATCGGCCATATGTTCCCGCTGTTTGCCGGGTTTCGGGGCGGGAAGGCAGTAGCTACGTCCGGAGGCGTCCTGCTGGGATATGCACCGGTCTTGTTCTTATTGGTGGTGGCTGTATTTTTCATCAGCCTGAAAATCTCCAAATATGTGTCCCTTTCTTCCATAATTGCAGGCGTCTTTGCGGTGGGATACAGCCTGTTTCTGGATGATTGGGCCCTGACAGCCGTAGTGTCGGCTCTTGCCCTGTTTGTCATCGTGCGCCATAGGGCCAACCTGGCGAGAATACGCAATAAAACAGAACCAAAAATCAAGTGGTTGTGAAGTTTCATAAACAGATTGCTTCGGCAATCTTTTTTTTGTATAAATTTCTATAAAAAAGGAATGATTGTAGGTAAAGATAGAGTATAATGACAAAAAAAGAAAGAAAGATAGGTATATTTTCATGAGCAAAACTTTTAAAGCTTTGGGTCTAATGACCGGAATGATTTCACTGATTGGCATTTTTGCTATCCTCTTCATCCAGAAACAAAATGTATCCGCTACCATTCACTCCGATGCACAGCATGGAACCCGAAATATTCAGCTTACCGAAAAAAGTTTTGTCACTGAAGCCATCATTGGCGGCATAGGAGATATTTTGATTCATGATTGGGTATATGAGGATGCCAAAAAGGCAAATGGCTATCATTTTGATGACATGTTCGCGCCTGTCCGCCAGATCCTTCAGAAACCTGATTTCCTGATAGCCAACCAAGAATCACCGCCTGCTGGTGCTGAACTTGGCATTTCAAGCTATCCTCTCTTCAACAGCCCGCATGAGATCGTGGATGCCCTTATGAATGCAGGGGTGGATATGGTGACAACCGCCAATAACCACACACTGGACAAAGGAGAAAAGGGTGTAAAGAGCGCCATCGGATATTACGAGAAAAAGGGACTCCCCTACACCGGCTCTTATAAGAGTTTCGATGACCAATCGGATCTGCGGATCATGACAGTCAATGGAATTCGCATCGCCGTGCTTGCCTATGCCAGCCATACAAACGGGATACCTATACCAAAAGGAAAAGAGTACCTGGTGAATATGCTGGATTCCCGAAAAGTGCTGAATGACATGAAAGCTGCCAAGAGGGATGCAGATATGATCGTCCTTTCGCTTCATTGGGGTGATGAATATCAGAGGACACCAAATGAAACACAAAAGACCCTGGCTCGCCAATTCATCAATGGCGGGGCTGATATCATCCTTGGCCATCATCCCCATGTCCTTCAGCCGATGGAAGAAATCAAAAGGCAGGATGGATCGAGCGGAGTTGTTTATTATTCTTTGGGCAATTTTCTTTCCGGTCAATTATGGGACTATAAAGATGTGGGAGGCATGGCTGAGATCAAAGTCCGCAAGGAGTTCCAAGGCGGCAGAAGCAACATATCTGTGGTGGAGGCTTCCTTTCATCCGACCTTTACATCCAGTGTCCGTTTCAGGGACTATAAAGTATATCCCTTGGCGGAAGCGAGCGAAAAGGGTTTGACAACCCATACAAGCAAAGATATCGAAGCATTTCTCCATTCCTGGAAATAAATAAATGGGGTATGGAAGCTCGCCATATCCCATTTTTTATTTTATTTTTTATGGTAATCATAAACCGGTTCATCCCGTTTTTCATCGTATCCGACATGAAGATCATAGCCGTCAAAATACCATAGATCTCTTTCTTCAACGAAAAAGAGAATACCTTCCTGTTCCTTTTCCGCTCCTGTTTCCATTGGGGCTTCCTTGTTCAGCCCAAGGGAAAAACCTTCCTGAATGGGACTTGACCCTCCGTACCTCACATAAAAGCGGATGGAATCCCCTTTTTGCAAATCCATTTCTTTCTGGAACCATTGCAGTGCTTCGTCAGTAAAGTGTATGTTCAAACTTCTGCACCTCCGGCATTCTCTTGTTTTCCTGCATGAAAATGATGCAGTTGATCCTGCAGCCCTTCTCTGGCCAATATCTCTTTCTGTCTTTCACCCATCAGGTCAAAATGAGAGTAACCATCCTCCCGCAAATGAATCCACTTTGGATTCAGGCCATGTTTCCTCCCCCATGCCGCCAGTTTTTTCAGATCTTTACATCCTGCCTTGGTAACCGTCTTGATATGCGGAAAGCGCTCGTCATACCAATAATGTGTCAAGAACGCTATTTCTCCTTTGTCGATGGCCTGTTTCCAACGTCGCAAGTCAGATTTGGTGATTCCGAACGCCATGACCCTGCACCTCATTCCCAGATGACTTTTTCTTTGCCTTTTCATAGGCATTGTGCCACTCCGGGTAGTGTTTGCGTATAGATATTGGCCTGAAGCTGTCTTTTTTTACGCACACATGCTTTGTAAAACCCATGGCTGAAAGCTCTCCATTCTCCTTCGAGATTTCATAGCCATATGTAACCCTGAGGCCGTCATATTCTTCAACCCACGTTTTGATGACAGCGCTCTCCCCATATCTCATCGGCACTTTATAGGAAGCTTGGACATCCAGGACAGGAGCCAAAATACCGTCTTTTTCCATTTCAGCATATTCAAAACCCAAATCTTCTATAAGCTTTGTACGTCCCATTTCCATCCAGACAAGATAATTGGCGTGGTAGACAACCCCCATTTGGTCCGTTTCCGCATAGCGAACTTCAACTGTTTTTTCAGAAACCAGCATGAGCTATTACACCTCGGTTTAAATGAATAATCATATCGTAACATCTAATTTCCATTCCTGAAAGAAATGTGTTTGTATACAACAGGAAAACCGGCTTTCGCCGGTTCTCCTGCTTATTGATATTCATTTCTTCCTTCTGCAGCTTCATCCTTTATTTCTTCGCGCATACCGGCAATGCTTTCTCTGCGCCTTTCATTCTTTGCCTCAATGGCTTCTCTTTGTCCTTCATCCCTGGTAAAATCCGCGGTTTCTTCAGCTCTTTCCATATTTTCAATGGTATCGTGGACCATTTCCTGCAATTTCTCTACATTATCGCTCCGGTCATCCGGCTTTGGTGCGTATTTATCCATTCAAACCATCCTCCCTGATGTGTTTTAGAACAAGGCTTATTCGCCTTTTGTTTGTATGACTTGAGGATGATGTCCGGATTTATCCGCCATTTTTTTGCCTTTATTGGCATCAACAGCGACCGGTTTTTCTCCCAAATGGTCGGGTGAATAATCCTTTTGGTTGCTCTTTGGATTGCTCATTTACATCTCCTCCTTCCATTCATTATTGCCGGAAGGAGGAGATTTATGAGCGGCAGAATCTACATTCTCCGTATGTATTTCTGCTCCAGGCGATCCTCTATCTGCTCGAGGGCTTCTGTATCCTTCAGCAGAGCCTGCTTGTTTTCCATGACGAGATCTGAAAAGGATTTTTTCCGTGGTCGTCTCATGCATCTTCACCCCTTAGTTTATTCCTATTTATAGTATGGGCTTAAAAGGGAGCCATTAAACCAAATTTTCGAACTTTTATAAAATAGCTTTTTGGGACAAAAAAACACCTTCGATACAACACTTGTATCGAAGGTGCGAAATTCAATGCTTATTCAGCCAGTTTGCCTCTGAGGACCATTGGCAAGATCCCGCCGTTGCGGTAATAATCAATTTCCACATCTGAATCGAAGCGAACCAGCACTTCAAATTCCTTTTTGCTTCCATCTTCACCGATGGCAGTGACTTTTACAATATCTCTTGGCTTCAGGTTTTCATCAATATGGACATTGATGACTTCTTTTCCTGTGAGCCCAAGTATATCGGCATTTTCTCCTTTTTTGAACTGAAGAGGCAATACGCCCATCAATGCAAGGTTTGAACGATGGATACGCTCAAAGCTTTCAGCAATGACCGTTTTGATGCCCAGCAAAAATGTTCCTTTTGCCGCCCAGTCACGTGAAGATCCCATTCCGTAATCCTTGCCTGCCAGGACAACAAGACCGGTTCCGTCTTCTTTGTACTTCATGCAAGTATCATAAATGGAGCTTACTTCTCCTGTAGGCCAGTAAGTGGAAAATCCGCCTTCTGTTCCTGGTGCGATTTGGTTGCGGATACGAATATTCGCAAATGTTCCGCGCATCATGACTTCATGGTTGCCCCGTCTTGAGCCATAGGAGTTGAACTCGCGAGGCTGCACGCCATTCTCCAGCAAATATTTACCTGCAGGAGTATCTTTGCCTATTGCCCCAGCCGGTGAAATGTGGTCTGTTGTCACGGAATCCCCAAATTTGCCGACAACACGAAGGTTATCAAGAGGCCTGATGGTTTCAAGCTCTGTAGAGAGACTCTCAAAGAACGGAGGATTTTGGATATAGGTTGAATCCTCATCCCAGCTGTAAAGCGGCTCGTTGCTTGTCTTAATTTCATTCCAGCGCTTATTATCGTCGAATACATGCTCATATTCTTTGCGGAACAAGTCAGGAGTGACCGTTTTTTGTACCACTTCAACGACTTCTTCTTTCGTTGGCCAGATGTCTTTCATGTAAACATCGTTGCCATCTTTGTCCTTGCCCAGCGGATCATTATTGAGATCGATATCCACGGTTCCCGCCAAAGCATATGCCACAACAAGAGGAGGCGAAGCCAGATAGTTGCCTCTTACAAGCGGATGAATCCGCCCTTCAAAGTTCCGGTTTCCGGAAAGAATGGAGGTGACAAGCAAATCACTTTCCATAATGGCTTTTTCAATTTCATCTTTTAGTGGACCGGAGTTTCCGATACATGTCGTACAGCCGTATCCGACAAGGTCAAAGCCCAGCTCAGAAAGATATGGCATCAAACCGGCGTCGCGCAGATACCCGGTAACGACTTTAGAACCCGGAGCCAAAGAAGTTTTTACATATTTAGGGACCTGGAGTCCTTTTTCAACCGCTTTTTTCGCAAGCAGGCCCGCTCCCAGCATAACGTACGGGTTTGAAGTATTCGTACAGCTCGTAATCGCGGCAATCGCCAGGGCACCCGTTTTCATGGTGGCTTCATCGCCATTGTCGAAGTTCACTGTCACTTCTTTTGTCATTTCAGCCGGTTCCAGGCCGAATCCCTGGTTGCCTGCAGGCGCACGCAACGCTTCACGGAATGCTTTTTGCATTTGGGAAAGCGGGATCAAATCTTGCGGCCGCTTAGGACCGGATAGGTTTGCCTCAATTTCAGACAGGTCGATTTCCACAATGTCCTTATAAACAGGATCTTCTTTATCTGCTGTAAAGAACATGTCGTTGTCTTTCAGATATTTTTCTACAAGCTGAATCTGTTCTTCTGGACGGCCAGTCAGGCGGAGATAGTTGAGTGTTTCCTCATCAACCGGGAAGAAACCGCAAGTTGCTCCGTATTCAGGCGCCATGTTTGCAACAGTTGCACGGTCTGCCAATGGCAGACTGGCAACACCCGGTCCATAAAACTCAACAAACTTGCCGACAACGCCATGTGCACGAAGAACTTGTGTCACTTTCAAGGCAAGGTCAGTAGCTGTCGCGCCGTTTGGAAGTTCACCTGTCAGCTTTACTCCAACCACTTCAGGAATCGGGAAGTATGAAGGCTGTCCAAGCATTCCCGCTTCCGCTTCAATACCGCCGACACCCCAGCCAAGAACGCCGATTCCATTGATCATGGTCGTATGGGAGTCTGTTCCGACAAGTGTGTCTGGATAAGCTTCAAAGTCACCATTTGGTGTTTCAACCGCATGAACCACATTTGCAAGGTATTCGAGGTTGACCTGGTGAACGATTCCTGTGGCAGGCGGCACCGCACGATAATTATCGAATGCTTTTTGTGCCCAGCTCAAAAACTGATAACGTTCTGCATTACGTTCAAATTCATAGTCCATATTGATTTGCAATGCTTCCGGAGAACCGTAAGTATCAACCTGCACAGAGTGGTCGATGACGAGATCGACTGGAATTTCAGGATTGATCTTTTCAGCATTTCCGCCCAGGTCTGCCATTGCTTTCCTTAGGGAAGCAAGGTCAACCACTGCCGGACCTCCAGTA
>DATBUB010000186.1:0-9940 GCA_036516555.1 Bacillaceae bacterium | reverse complement strand
ACGTTAAGGTAACGGATAAAGAATTGAAAGAGTACTATGATAATAAACAGCCTGATATCGAAGTTCGCCATATCCTGGTGGATGACGAAAAAACCGCCAAGGAAGTCAAAGCGAGACTGGATAAAGGGGAAGACTTTGCCGCAGTGGCCAAGGAAGTCTCGAAGGACCCTGGCACAGCCGAAAAAGGCGGAGATTTGGGCTTTGTTTCCCAGGACGATCCTGCACTCGATCAACAATTCAAGGATGCAGCCTTCAAGCTGGAAAAAGATCAAATCAGCGAACCAGTAGAATCCCAGTTTGGATGGCATATCATCCAGGTAACGGATAAAAAGGAAAAAGAAGCATTTGATAAAGTAAAAGACAAGTATGAGTATGAACTGAAAGTATCCAAGCTGGATGCAGACAAAGTACAAAAAGCGCTGAAGGATGAATTGGAAAAAGCGAAAGTGAAAGTGGAAGACAAAGATCTGAAAAACACCTTTGACCCTATCCTCGAATCAGCCAACCAACAAACGAGCGGAGACGCTGAAGAAGAAAAGAAATAATAAAGAAGCTGCCGAAACGGCAGCTTTTTTGTATGGATACCTATATGCCCTTTTTAAACTATGCGCCAGCTTCATTTATTTGCTTGCGCCGCTCTTTTTCTTCTTCCATCCTCTCAAGATACACTTCCCCTTCCTTCTCGATCCATTCCCTTTCCTGTACCCGTTCTTCCCTTGCTGTTTTAACGGCCATGAACGCACTGATAAAGACTCCTGCTGCGACTGCATAAATCCAAATGGGTAAAGACATTGCTTTCTCTCCTTTCATCTGCTTGTCCATATACAGATACGTATGCTGCAGACAACAAAAAAATGCCTCCCGGAGGAAGGCATCAAGAATGAAAAGTGGGCTTGTAAAAAGAACGGTTGTCGAGAGGGAAAATCCGTTCGGAAAACTCCCCTGGCTTTACACGTTTCAGCGCCCGGTCCAGCATATTCATTTTTGCATCAATATTATCGATCATATGGAGAATTTCCGCCTCTTTGATCATGGGCTGTTTGGGGCTTCCCCATTCAAGCTTGCCATGATGGCTCAATACAATGTGCTGCAATACGACGACTTCTTCGCCATGAATCCCCAGCTCATCGGCCGCTTTTCCAATCTCGTTGACGATGATGGTGATGTGTCCCAGCAAATTCCCTTCAGCCGTATAGGATGCCGATACAGGGCCGGACAATTCAATTACTTTGCCCAAATCATGAAGGATGACTCCTGAAAAAAGCAGGTCACGATCAAGAGATGGATACAAATCGGCAATGGCCTTTGCCAAATCGAGCATGGAAACCACATGATAACCCAAACCCGAAACAAACTCGTGATGATTCTTTGTGGCTGCAGGATACTCAAGGAAGCCATCATAGTGTTTTTTCAGCAAATGCCGGGTGATACGCTGGATATTTGGATTTTTCATTTCGAAGATATATTGGGTCACCTTGCTTGATATTTCTTCTTTCGTAATCGGAGCCGTTTCAAGCAAGTCCCCGACATTTATACCATCCTGCTGTGAAGAGGGACGGATCTGCCTGATTTTAAGCTGCATCCTCCCCCGGTAATTATGTACTTCCCCCGCCACTCTCACAATGGTTTCCGGCTGATACATTTTCACCTCATCATCAGACGTGTCCCAAAGTTTGGCTTCTATATCACCGGAGCGGTCCTGCAGGATTAAAGTCAAAAATGGTTTTCCGTTGCTTGCAATTCCCTTTACAGCACTTTTGATCAGCAGGAACAGGTCGACCTGCTCTCCCACATCATGCTGCAATAATTCCTTTGCCATATTAACGCCTCCGATTCACTAGCAATATCTGTTCCTCGTATTATACCATACCAAGACTTCCGGCATCTCCCGCAACCTGTATTTAATGCACCTCAACCGGGGGAACTCCATCAGATAATGGAATCAGTTTCGCCCTGGATAATGGTTGCAGCAAATGTTCGTGGCAGGTGAAAAACAAGACTTGTGAGGAATGGCTCATTTTCTCCATCAGCTTCAGTACATTTCCGGCCCTGTCCCGGTCGAAATTCACAAAACCATCGTCTACGATGACCGGAATCGGATATTCCTCCCTGAGCACATATACGAGCGCAAAACGGATGGCCGTATACAGCTGCTCCCCGGTGCCCTTGCTGAGTTCAGCCGGATCAAACAGCGTCCGATCCCGCCGTTCCACCCGCAGCTGGTCCTCCTGCTGGAGATAAATCCGATGATATTCCCCATCCGTCAACACGGAGAAAAACTCCTCTGCTTTGTTGAGCACTTTTGGAAAACGGTCTTTCTTATAGGCATCCATCGTTTTGCGAAGAAGCGACTTCGCAGCCGCAAGCCTTGCCCATTGCTTCGCTTCTTCGTTAAAGGCGGACCTCAGGCGGTAAAACTCATGGAGCCTTTCTGTATAGGTGCCTCCTTCTTCCAATACCCGGATTTCGTGCCTGCATGTCGCTATTTCATTGCGGCAGCCATCCATTCCCGATTCCAGTGCATGTATGGATTCCTTCAGCAAGGCGTGCTCTGCCTGCAATTCGTCCAATGAGGTGCGGGAAGGATTCTCTTTGATGAGGGAGCCAAGCTGGTGCTCAAGAAGCTCGGATCTCTCCAAATGGCGTTTCTTTTCCTCATATTCTCTTGCTTTTTTTCGAAATTGTTCCTCATCTTCTGCTTCTGCAAGAAATAACAGTTGATGAAGCTTTTTATCTGTCTCAGAGATTTCTTTTGTCAGCAATACCTCTTCATCTCGTAATTCAGCCATTTTGCCAGCCAGTTCTTTCAAGATGAGCTTTATCTCTTTTTCACTTTTTACCTTTTCCCTCAGCCAGAAGATGATTTCTTTTGGTTCCCGCTTATGAAACCCGGCTTTTTCAGCAAATTCCCGGAGTGAATTCAGCCATTCCGATTCATTCGCTTTCAGCTGAAGCATGCGCTCCTTTGTTTTTTCTTGCCGGACAAGAAGATTCTGCAATTCCTTCAGCAAATCGAAAGCATCTTCGATTCTTGTATCGGAAAATTCAGGACTTAAGCCCAGCCGGTTCTTCAGGCTATGCAATTCCTTCCGCCATTTATCCAGGACAAGGGCCAATTCTTTCATTTGGCGGGAAATCCCCTCTACATGATGTTTCTGCTGCTCCATACGGACGAGCCACAGTCTCCATTCATCCCTCAGCTGAAGCTGGTGTTCAAATCGGTAGGACGCCTCTTTCGATTTCGGGTCGCATGATGCGAGAAACTCTGAAATTTCTTTTAGCCGCCTTCGCTTCCATTCCAGTTCAGGATCAAGCGGGTGACGGGACGAAGAAGCAGCCTGTTTTAGCAGGTACACCGATAACAGTGCGGTTCCAGCTGCAAGTGCCGCCGTACCCCATTGCCCGGAAAATATGCCCCAAACAAGGAACACAATCCCCAAAACCAACAGACAGCCTGCACCCAAAAAGGTGCTTTTCCTTTTTTGCTCTGCCTTTTTCTCTGCCTCTGCCTGTTTTCGTTCAAGGCTTTCCACATCTTTTTCCAGCGACTTTTTTTCATCCATCCATTCTTCGGCATTCCGGAAATTCTGAACCTGCTGCTTCCATTGATGAAAGGTATCTTCATCTGTCAGCTGTTTTTCAATTTCCCTGCATTTTGTTTCCAAATCCAGAAGCAGGCTTTTTTCCTTTTCTATATTTCTTTGGAGTTCCTGCCGCTGAGCATCAGCACTGAGGTATTGCTGCATCGCATCCCGAAGCTTTCCCTTCATATCCAAACCAAGGTCGGCATGCCTGATAGCCTGCACTTGTCCCGAAAGGACATGGAGCTCTCTTTCTATGGCTGATGCTCTTTCCCAGTCCTCCTCCAGCAATCTCTCCAACCCGGATATTTCCTCCTCCAGCCGTTCGTATGCCGGCCATTCCTCTATCAACAGCTCAGCAATTGAATCATCAAAAGAGTGAGAGGAAGAACAGGCGTTCATCCTGTTTTGAAGTTCAGCCGATTTTTCCCTTATGGCGGCTATTCTGCTCTTTAAGGAAAGCTGCCTGTCCAAAAGCTTTTCAAATCTGGCCAATCCATCCTCGGGAAAATCAACCGTTCCAAGCTCTGCCAGCCGGGTTTGAATATTGCCCCATTCCTCCAGCAATGGCCAGGCGTTCAAAAGCTCTTCCACCCTTTTCAGCCTCATTTCATTTTCAGCCAATACGGATTCTGCTCCCTTCAGCTGGGCTCTGGACCTTTGCAGGTCGGATTGGACACTCTCGTAGCGTGCATTCTGCAACTTTGCCTTTTTAAGCTCCTGCTCAGCTTCACGCAGTTCTTTTAATCGTTCATTCAATCTTGGCTTCCTGCCCCCCGGCTTAAAGAGCTGTTCCATTTCCTTTTGCAATTGCTGCTCTGCACGGATCAGCATGTCAGTGCCTACAGTGCCTGCAGCAGCCAAGTATCGCCCGATTTCATCGCCCTTCAGACGGCTTATATCCTGGATACCCTGGAGGTTGAATGAAAAAATGCTTTGGTACATATTTTTATCCAATCCCGGAAGGAGTCTGGACAGCAGTTCCTCCCCGCCTACGGTTCCATCCTGCAGCCATACGGTCACATCGCCGGACGCCTTGCCCTTTATCCGTTCAATGACGGCCTCACCAAAGCGATCGTGCTCCACAATGATTTTCCCGCCGTAAGCAGCAGCGGATTTAGGCTCATACCTCAGCATGGCCTGCTGTTTGGCCGGAAAACCAAATAGAATGCTTTGGATAAAGGACATAAGGGTTGATTTCCCCGCTTCATTTTTTCCATAAAACACATTCATCCCGGTCAGGCTGTCAATATGTACATTGATGAGTTTCCCATAACCATACACATGAATCTCCTTCAGTCTCATCGTATCCCTCCTTCCGGTTATGTTGTCAGGCTTTTCGCTACAAGCCCCTTTGCAGCTTGCAGGCACTCCAACTTTTCAGCCTCGTTCCATCCATCCAAATATCTGCTGGCATACAAGTGTGAGTACAGATCAGAGATTCCCTCTTCAAACGTTCCGTCACATCCCATTTCGCTGGCAGCCGCTTCAAGATTTAGGAGAAACGCGTCGTCCAGCGAATGTTCTGCTTCCTGTTCCTCTGTCAAAAGGATGGAATATGGCCAGACAAATTGACTGTCCCATATTATATCCTCCTGAAGCATTTCCAGAAATTCACCATTATCCAGCCTTTGCTTTAGTTCTGCAGGCAGATGGCCGGCTCCTTTGATTTCTATTTCTAGCAGCACACCTTTTTCCTTTTCGGAAGCCATTCCTTCCATGGCACGTTTGCAGGCGGCATAAAGCTCCGTCAGCCCCATGTTTTCTTTTCCTTCCAGGCTGCACTTCTGCCACGTGACATCGGCAGTTTCAATAAATTGAAGCCGGGATCCCCCATTCGAATCCAATTCTGCGATGCAGCACCCCTTCTCTCCATCTTCCTTCCGATGGCGGCCCTGAATGTTTCCGGGGTACACGATGTATGGATCTACATGGAGAATCTCCCGTTTATGTATATGTCCCAAAGCCCAATAATCCATTTCTTTTTCAAGTGCTTCACGGATTGAAAACGGAGCATAAGGCTGGTGTCCGCTCTCTCCTCCTTCGCAATGTCCATGAAGCATGGCAATGTGGAAGTCGGCTCCAGGCTCCTTTTGGTAGTCTTCTATCCTTCTTGCAGCAACATGTCTTTCAGGGTAGCTGAACCCGTATATATGGACGGTTGCTCCATCCCTGGAGTTGAACGCTGCTGATTCCACGGTTCCTCCGAAAACATGGACATGTTCAGGCATGTCCAGCATAAGCCAATTACCGCCTAAATGGTCATGATTGCCATGTGAGATAAAAACGCAGATTCCCGATCCTCCCAGTCTCTCAAGCTGAGAGCGGAGCTTTGCCTGGGCCTTGATGCTCCTGTCTTCCCCATCGAATAAGTCCCCTGCAATCAGTACGAAATCTACGTTCTGTTCAATGGCCGCATCAACCACTTTTTCAAACGCCCGAAAAGTGCTTTCCCTCAGCCGGTCAAACAGCTCTTTCGGCAAATGGCTCAAACCAAGGAAAGGACTGTCCAGGTGCAGGTCAGCCGTGTGCAAAAAACGAATCTTCTTCACGCTAGTATTCCTCCGTCCTGAATCCGAATATATGTTCTTATTATACATGAATTTTCTGTCCTTTTCCATATCGGTCCTATTAAAAAGACGCCCGGCTAAAAACGGGCGTCTTCTTCGAATCTATTTTTTTGTCAGCTGCAATGCTTTTTTTATATCTTTAAAAGAGTTTGATTTTCCATACATCAACACTCCGCCCTTGTAAATCCTTCCGCCGATGATGCCGAGGATGATGATGGCGAGGAGCATGACAGCTATCCCAAGAAACGCTTCCCACGCCGGGATATCGAGCATTCCGATCCGCACAAACATAAGCATGGGCGTGAAGAACGGAATATATGATGTCAATGCCACAAATCCCCGCTCTGGGTTGAATAATCCGGCCATCGCCAGAAAAAAGGCGATCATCAGCAAGAATTGGATGGGCATCATCAGCTGCTGTGCATCTTCCACCCTGCTTGCCAGCGATCCGAGGAAAGCTGCCAGAGTAGCATAAAGCAAGTATCCCAGCAGGAAGAAGATGACCGCGTACACGATGGTTGAGGTTTTTGTATATTCGAAGCCGAGGAAATCAAAGAAACCTCCCTGAAGGGAATCGAGCCTGCTTCTTATCACAAAGTAGCCCGTACCAAGCATCAGGATCAGCTGTGTCAGGCCCAGCATGGCAACTCCCAAAATTTTGGCGAACATCTGCTGGACCGGGGAGGTGCTGGAAATTAGAATCTCCATGATTCTCGATGATTTTTCCGTGGCGATTTCCATTCCTACCATACTTGCATACATGATCACCGTAAAGTAGATGACAAACAACAAAATATAGACGAGTCCCCTCGTTTGGTTCAATTCCTCTTCTGATTTTGCTTTATCGGAAAGGGCGATGTTTTCAAAAGGGGCGGGGCTGTTCAGCAGCTGCAGCTGATCTGGTGACAGCTTCAGCTGGGAAGCAGCCATCATTCCCCTGACGGATTGCAGGGCCGCCTGAATGTTCCCGGCAGTTGAAAAATCAGCAACAGACTTTGATTTATAGACCGCTTCCGGCAAACCGGATTCATCTAGCCCGAGTATAAGGTAGCCTGGATATTCCTCGGAACCTTCCACTTTTTCAAGAACCTTATCTTCTTTTTCTTCCACTTTGACCAAAACGGTTTTTTCTTCCATGTTTTTGAATTGTTCCTTGACCGGCTCATAAAGCTGGCCGGTTTCGTCTATAACCAATATCTTCTCAGGTCCTTTATCCGTGTCAAATGAGGCAATGATCTGATTTAGGTTTGCACCGAGTATGATCGCCCCAAGCATGATGGCGGTCGTAATGATAAACGACTTGGATTTCAGCTTTGTCCAGTATGTATAAGAAAAAACGATCCAGAACTTATTCATAGCGAGAACCTACCTTTTCAATAAAGATGTCATTGAGGGAAGGCTCCTCCAACTCAAACTTGCGAATAAAGCCCTTGCCCGCCACTATTTGCAATAGCCGGCCTGCCGTTTCCTCTCCATCAATCTGAAGCCGGACACCTTCCGCCGTTGGCTGGAATTTGATGACACCCGGTTCATTCGCAAGATCCCTCATATCGAAATCACCATGGATCACCAGGTTTTTCTTTCCGAAGGAACTCTTGATTTCCCGCAATCCCCCTTGCACGACGGGTCTTCCATGATGGAGGATGCATAATTTTTCGCACAGCTCCTCGACATGCTCCATCCTGTGGCTTGAGAATACAATGGTCGTTCCTTCATCCCGTATATCCTGAACAGCATTTTTCAGCAGTTCGACATTTACAGGATCCAGCCCGCTGAACGGTTCGTCCAGGATGAGCAGTTTAGGCTTATGAAGCACACTGGCAATGAACTGAATTTTTTGCTGATTTCCCTTGGACAGCTCCTCTACCTTTTTATTCATATATTCAGGAACATTGAAGCGTTCGAGCCATTTCACGAGCTCCGCCTCCGCCTCTTTTTTGTCCATCCCCCTGAGGCGAGCCAAATACACGATTTGATCCTTCACTTTTTGCTTCGGATAAAGGCCCCTTTCTTCAGGCAAGTAACCGATTTCCCTGCTGGCGGAATAATCGATCGGCTTGCCATTCCAATTGATATGGCCTTCCGTTTCGTCCAGGATTCCAAGAATCATCCTGAATGTGGTCGTTTTTCCGGCACCGTTTGCCCCAAGCAAACCGAACATTTCCTGTTCGGGTATTTGGAGGGACAGGTCATCGACTGCCGTGAAATGGCCAAAGCGTTTCGTTACGTTTTCTATGTTCAGCACTGTATAAAGCTCCCTTCGGTGTCCTTCTGCCACTTTTTTACGTTTGAAAAAGTAAAAAGTTTCACATGTTCGAAAGTTTGTATATTCAATTTTTTCAATATTTGTGTACAATAACGTGTATAGGGAGGGTTGAACATGCCATTATACAAACTCACTGCATTTGAACAAACAGGTGAAAAACTGCTTGACGAAAGCTTCGAGGCGGCGGATGACATAGAAGCGAAAGAAAAAGGCAATGCCATCCTTACGGAAAAAGGGTTCTCCGATAAAACCCACCGCTGCACTTCTCCATCAGGGAAGCTCCTGCTTTTCCACCGATAAAATAAGATAAAAAAAGAGGCTTCCGCTAAAACAAGACGGAAGCCTTTTGCTGTGCAGGATTATTCACCCTTGAAGACAGGTTTTCGTTTTTCAGCAAATGCACGTATTCCCTCTTGGTGATCTTTCGTCTGCCTCATGGCCCACTGGGCACGTTTTTCCAATTCAAGGGATTTCAATAATTGCTCACGATGCAATTCGGCATAAATTTTTTTCGTCTTAATCATGGCGAGAGTCGGCTTGGACAGCCAGCTTTTGATCATATCATCCGCCGCCTCATTGGCATCGCTGGCCATTGCATCGGCAAGGCCAATATGGAGCGCTTCTTCGCCTTGGAGGGTCTTGCCTTCCCAGATCAGTTGCCTGGCCTTCACGTCCCCAACCCGCCGTTCCAGCAAAAAATGTCCTCCCCCGTCAGGAATTAGCCCCACACCGATAAAATTCATCGCCAGCTTGCTTTCCTTCCCGCACAACAAATAATCCGCCGCCAGTGCGATGCTGAGGCCAAGTCCTGCAGCGGCCCCTTCAATGGCTGCAACCGTCAGCTGCGGCATGCTGTATAACGCGATGATCATTTGGTTGATATCCTCCATGACATCAAAGAAGGCTTCCTCTCCCTCAAGCGCAAGCATTTCTTTAATATCACCGCCGGCAGAAAAAGCACCGCCATTTCCGCTTAGCTTTACAATCCGAAGCCCTTCATCCGCACTGAGCTCCTTAATGCACTTGCACAACTCCTGAATCATCTGAACGTTCAGCGCATTCAGAGTATCGGGTCGGTTCAGCCTGATGTGCGCCGTCCGTCCCTCCAGCTTCAGCTCAATCGTTTCATACATCATCATGGGCGGGTCTCCTTTATTCGTTTTCTTACCATAAGGATATCCAATTAGCGGATGATTCTCAATATTAAGGAAGATTCGTGGTGAACGATGCTGATTTTGTATTGGGCAATGGAGGAAAGTTGATATTTGCTATAATGGGCTGTTAACTCGCGATTGTGGACTCCTTACTCGCGATTGTGGCTCGATTACTCGCGATTATGGCACTCTTACTCGCGGTTATGGCTCGATTACTCGCGATTGTGGCTCGATTACTCGCGATTACCGCCCGATTAATCGCGATGGGGCTGCTTACTCGCGATTATGGCTCGATTACTCGCGATTACGGCCCGATTACTCGCGATTATGGCTCGATTACTCGCGATTACGGCCCGATTACTCGCGATG
>DATBUB010000185.1:0-19277 GCA_036516555.1 Bacillaceae bacterium | reverse complement strand
GGTTCTGTTTCTTTCATGTTCTCATATCTGTTACATATTGTATATGCTTCATTTTTACCACTTTTAAATAAGGCTTAAACCTCATTGCCCGATATATTCATAACTTTTTTTCACATATCCGGACAGCAGAAAAACACCGGTTAATGCCGGCGTTTTTCTTTCCCGTTTACTCTTTCCCTGTTGGTGTATAGTCTACATTTGGAGAATATTTATTTCCTGCATTCCAAAGCAGATATTCTTGTATTCCCTCATCATACAAGGCCTTTATCTGGGCCTCCACTTCCGTTTTTCCGTATACCTTATAATTTCCGCTGCCCAGATAGGAGGCAGTAAAGTCTTGAAGCCATGGCCGTGAAATAGGGGGAGTTTTTAATTCAGCCAGTTTTTTCTTTTCCACTTTGGCATATTCCCTGACCAGTTTATACGGCTCCAGATCGGGCTTGGCAATACCAAAGTAGGAGGTCCAATGGCTTGGGTAGATCATGGAAGAAATAACATCCACATGCTCAGATATCTTTGTAAAGTTTTGCCCTATGCCGGGTGCTTCAGGCAATGTGGCGGTGTATCCGAAGATATCCACGGATACCTTCACTCCATATGGCTTCAGCTGCTCGCGTGCATAGGCAACAAAATCGGTTACAGCCTGCACCCTTTTTTGGACATTATCCAGTTCAGAATCCTTGTATTCTCCCATGTGGTATTGGAGCTGCTCGTCCCGTTTTTCGAAACCTTCTGGGAACCTGACATAGTCAAACTGTATCTCCTGGAATCCCATTTTGGCCGCTTCTATTGCAATTCCTACATTATAATCCCATACTTCTTTCAGAAATGGATTGACGAAAGACTCACCCCTTCCGTTCACCCAAACCTTTCCGCCATCCAGGAAGGATAGCTCCGGCTTTGTTTTAGGCAGTGTTGAGTCTTTAAAAACTACAATTCTTGCAATAGGGTATATTTGCTTGTCTTCCATTGTTTTCAACATTTTTTTAGGGTCGCTGATGAAATTTTGCCCAATATCGGCATACGGTGAACCTGCTTCCGTTTTGTATGTCACGTTACCCCAATCATCCTTGATATCTATAACCATGGCATTTAAATCCGTCGTATCGATCAAATGGACAAGGTCGTTGAATTTGCCTCCTCCTGCAGAATGGCCCGTCACATATATTCCCCGGATGGCATCGGGATACTCAAATTTCAATCCGGAATCATAAACAAACCTTGGGGTTTGTGCAGGGAGTTCTTTCTGTGTCATCGTCAACTGACGTTCTGAATGCAATGCCGCTGTCTTTTTTTCCGCCGCCGCCTGTGCCTGATCCGCCAATGGCCATACGAGGACTGCCGCCATGCCTGCTGCCGCCATGCTTTTTTTCCAGTTCAATTATGTTCTCTCCCTTTGTTTCATCTATGTAAAAGATTCAGTTTTTCATCAATAAACTTCCAACCCTATTTTAACAAGGATTCAGCAAGAATGAAATTGTTTTACGGGAATAATATTCCTGTTCAAGGCGAAACCCGCTTGCCTGTAAGGCTGACAGCAGGTATAATTAAATGTACATAAAATAAATTGAGCATCTACAACATTT
The DNA here is from genome assembly GCA_036516555.1 of Bacillaceae bacterium. Lineage (GTDB taxonomy): Bacteria > Bacillota > Bacilli > Bacillales > Bacillaceae_C > DATBUB01. The sequence continues at coordinate 17,691 of DATBUB010000185.1, read as the reverse complement.
TCACATAGATTGTCAATTCGGAATCAGCCATTCGTCCCACTGTTGGGAGGAATGGTTTTATATTAGGAGGATAGGCAGGATGAAAACGATTTTTTCCGGCATTCAGCCGAGCGGCGTCATTACATTGGGAAACTATATAGGGGCAATCAAACAATTTGTTGAGCTCCAGCATGATTACGATTGTTATTTTTGTGTAGTCGATCAGCATGCAATCACGGTTCCGCAGGACCGTCTTGAGCTTCGCAAGAACATCCGCACATTGGCTGCCATGTATTTGGCGGCGGGACTCGATCCTGAAAAGGCTGTGCTGTTTATCCAATCAGAAGTTCCCGCACATGCACAGGCAGGCTGGATGCTTCAGTGCATCTCGTACATTGGCGAACTTGAACGGATGACCCAATTCAAGGATAAATCTTCCGGCAAAGACGCTGTATCAGCAGGGTTGCTGACATACCCTCCGCTCATGGCTGCGGATATACTGCTGTACGGTTCTGACCTGGTGCCGGTCGGGGAGGATCAAAAACAGCATCTGGAGCTTACAAGAGACCTTGCTGAAAGGTTCAATAACAGATATAACGACATTTTCACCATCCCGGATGTCAGGATACCTAAGGTCGGTGCCAAGATCATGTCTCTACAGGATCCTTTGAAGAAAATGAGCAAATCCGATCCGAACAGCAAAGGATTCATCACCATGCTGGACGACCCAAAACAGATTGTGAAGAAAATCAAGAGCGCAGTAACGGACTCTGATGGTGTGGTAAAATTTGACAGGGAGAATAAACCGGGCGTATCGAATCTGCTGTCCATTTATTCCATCCTGGACAACAAATCCATTGAAGAGCTTGAAACCCGCTATGAAGGGAAAGGCTATGGCGAATTCAAATCAGACCTGGCAGAGGTCGTAGTAAATGCCATTTCACCGATCCAGGAGCGATACAAACAGCTCATTGAATCTGAGGAACTGGATGAAATTCTGGACCGCGGGGCTGAAAGGGCTGCAGCCAAGGCCAATAAAATGCTCAAGAAAATGGAAAACGCCATGGGTCTTGGAAGAAAAAGCCGATAACAAGATAGAAAGAGCCAGTATGTAAAGAAATCCTACATACTGGCTCTTCCTTTTTGATGCCAAGCATTTTCCTTAATTGACCTTGGGGTCACATTCCAGCTCCCACAGCTTTTCAAAAAAAGGTTGTCCTTTGACAAGATTCTCGCAAAGCATACTATGCTTTTCTGTCCAGCCTTCCCTTGTCTCCTCGTAAAGGCATCTCCAGGCCTCATCAAAATCCATCGTCTGTATATCATGGTATTTATGAGGAGACCATTCGGTATACCAATAACGGATTTCGGGAGTGTTCTTTGCTGAATGCAGCTGATCCAGGGCCATGAACATCAATTGTTTCAGCTGTCTCTCCCTTCTGGTCAATCCATGCATCAAAGAAGGGTCGGGCGACAGGATATGATGCTCTTTTTTCTTTGGTTCATATTTGCACGAATAAGTAGCAGGGTCATTTTGGGCAATCATTTCGTATACTAGCTGTTCCTGTCGAGGAATCAGCCTGCTTTTTCTTAGAGGGATTGTATAGCCGATCGTATCAACTGCAAGTATCCCTTTGCCATCGGTTACGACAAAACAATAGTCCAGCTGGACACGCTCATGATTCTTTCTTAGATAGCCCTTTTTGTATACATCGTTCAGCATCGCCTGAGGAAGTTCAGCCATGTTGTTTTCTATGTAATGGAAGAGGATCGGCTCTATAAGTAGCAGCGGAACTTGATCAAGAAGCTCAATGACATCTTCCCCGCGCCGCCATTCATGAAAGTGGCAAACATTGTAACCATTCTCCTCGCCTTCAAACCAATTTACCCAAACGTCATGAAGATATAGCATCCAAATCCCTCGCTTCATCACTATTTGTTTTTCAGTATAGGCAGGGAGAAGTAAAATTATTCCTTGGAAAGCGGGCTTGGACCAATTCAGCTACTCTTTAGGGGGTGTGCTGTAAACCGCCCCGGTTACCATGAAGAGTCCTACTAGAAGGAGGTGGCATTCCGGGCGGGTGATGATAAAGGAAAGATAGTCCGAAAAGCTGAACCCAGCCGCAATCAAGTTTAAATAGGCAATCAAACTCACTCCTCCGGTTACCGCGAGCCCAAATCCGATCAGAAACAATACACCTCTAATTAACATGCTTAAGTCCGCCTGCTTCCAACATGGTATCACCCATTTGCTTGTCCATTTATCCCTATGTATATGCAAAAAAAATGCCGCATATGCTTAAAATGCGGGCTTTCACAAGACAATTTCAGATTGATGCAGCGTAAACTCGTTGGAATGAACCAATTCTGCTGCCTTGATACCGATTGATTCCTCAACGGGCATGCCGGATAATCTTTTGTATCCCTGCACAATCCGGTCTCCCATAGCATACCCCATCATGGGCGGGATGCCCCGTCTGCCAAAAAGGAGATCATCGTGCAGACGGTCTTCTCTGCTGACTGTCAAATGTTTTATATACACCTGTTTCCAATAACGGGCCAGGATGCTTTCGCTGTATTGCCTTGTCCAGCTTGACCTGTATGATTCACCGCAGCAAGATGCTACGGCAAATTCCGCCAGGCCTTCGAGGACAAGTGAATCTGGGAGTGTGTTTTTCTCTGGAACTGAGCCTAAGGCATGAAGCCGTGCGGAATGATGATATTCATGGACAAAAATTGATTCCCACTCCTTTTCATCGTTGAAAGGAGACAGAAACAAAAAAATCTTGTCGGGAAATGATACACCGGACTTCCCCAGGAAATGTTTCATCCAGTAAGAACTGTTCGTCTGTATGGGAAAAATGTATATTTGAATGCGTGGCCCGTTCCATTTCGTTTGGTACTTGGAATAATAAGATCTAATTTTTTCCCATGCCCCCTGTTCTTTCATTTTCTTAACAACAGCCTCAATGTTTCTCGCTGGGCGGTACATTCCAAACAGCGTCAAATATTGATAGAAATCCTTGCTCTCCTTAATGTTTGGACATGCAAGGCTGCACATCTTGACAGGATCATAGGCATATTCTTTCAGCCATTCATCCGTCCTGGCCACTCCCATGTTCTTCACTCCCTCCCAATAGGATATTCACCATCTTTTTCAGACGTGAAAAAGCCATGATCTAATCGTTAGATCATGGCCTGAAAATCGTCCATTATTCATATTTCTTAAAGGCAATCGTGGCGTTATGTCCGCCAAAGCCAAGCGAATTGCTCAATACTCCCTTTACGTTTGCCTTGCGTGCTTCGTTCGCTACGTAATCCAGGTCACATTCCGGATCAGGCGTTTCATAATTGATGGTTGGAGGAAGGATACCCTCCTTGATGGCCAGTACAGAGAAGATGGCTTCCACCCCGCCAGCCGCACCTAGAAGATGGCCGGTCATGGACTTGGTGGAGCTCATAGCAAGCTTGTAGGCATGGTCGCCAAAGACTTCCTTGACTGCCATTGTTTCATACTTATCATTATACGGCGTGCTTGTTCCATGAGCATTGATATAATCAATGTCTTCTGGAGCCAGGCCGCCATCATCCAAGGCCATCTTCATGGCGCGGACGCCGCCCTCGCCTCCTGGAGCCGGGGCAGTGATATGGTAGGCATCTCCTGTTGAGCCATACCCCACAATCTCGGCATAAATGCTGGCACCTCTCGCCAATGCATGTTCAAGCTCTTCCAAAATGACTACACCGGCACCTTCACCAATGACAAATCCGTCACGGTTTTGGTCAAACGGCCTGCTGGCTGATTGCGGATCGGGATTAGTGGAAAGAGCGGTATTGGCACAGAACCCTGCAACCGCCATTTGGGTGATGGGCGCTTCAGCCCCTCCCGCAACCATGACATCCGCATCGCCGCGCTGAATAGCTTTGAAGGCATCCCCGATGGAATTGGTTCCTGTCGCACAAGCCGTCACAGTACAGGAGTTGACTCCTTTAGCACCAAGATAGATGGATACCTGTCCTGTAGCCATGTCGGGAATCATCATCGGTACAAAAAACGGGCTTACCCTTCTGTACCCTCTTTTCTGGAATGTTTCAAACTGTTGCTCGAATGTCTCCATTCCGCCGATCCCCGATCCGATCCACACTCCGACACGGTTGGCGTTAGTCTCGTCAATCTTCAGTTTTGCATCCTCTACCGCCATGAGTGCGGCTGCTAAAGCATAATGGGTAAAGCGGTCCATTTTACGTGCATCTTTTTTCTCCACGTATTTCTCGATGTCGAAGTCTTTCACTTCCGCTGCCACTTTCGCGGAAAAATCATCAGGGTTCAATCTAGTCATAGGACCGATTCCTGACTTCCCGGACAGGATATTAGCCCACGCAGTTGAAACATCATTGCCAACCGGCGAAACGGCACCCAGCCCTGTTACAACTACCCTTTTTTTCATCTTAGTCCAACTCCTTCATTACTTCTGCCGAAAGATTTGCGGATTACCGGCCCCATTTCATCACAAGAGCGCCCCATGTCAGGCCGCCGCCAAATCCTACCATTACTATTATATCACCATCTTTAATATTTCCCGCTTCCAATTCATCTGCCAATGACATGGGAATCGATGCAGACGAAGTATTTCCATATTTATGAATCGTTTTAGACATTTTCTCAACCGGAAGATCGAGTCTTTGCCTTGCAGCTTCCATGATCCTGATATTGGCTTGGTGCGGAATCAGGTAGTCCACATCATCCTTTGTCAAACCGGCTTTTTCCAAAACCTTGATGGATGATTCACCCATCTGCCGAACAGCAAACTTAAATACCTCACGGCCATTCATGATGATATATTCATCCTGAAAAAGATGGGCACCGCCCGTCCCGTCAGCACCCAAGTCATAGGCAAGGACTCCGCGGCCTTCAGATACTGGTGCCATGACAACTGCTCCTGCACCGTCTCCGAATAAAACGGCTGTATTCCGGTCCGACCAGTCTGTGATTTTGGATAATCTCTCTACGCCTACAACAAGGACATTTTTAGCACCTTGGCCTTCAATAAACGATTTGGCCGTTGCAACCCCATACATAAACCCTGAACAAGCCGCACTTACATCCATGGCCGCCGCTTTCACACAGCCAAGCCTTTCCTGCAGGATGCAGGCTACCGACGGGAATGGCCTGTCCGGGGTGACCGTGGCAACAAGGATCATATCGATATCCTCAGCGGAAATGCCTGCGTCTTCAATCGCCTTTTTTGCAGCCTCGTATGCCATATCGGATGTCTTTACACCATCCGGGGCAACCCTGCGTTCCTCAATCCCCGTCCGCGTGCGAATCCATTCATCAGATGTGTCCATCATGTTTTCCAAATCATGGTTTGTCAATACTTTTTCGGGATTATATTTTCCAACTCCAATAATACCAGCGTTCATCAGCTGTTCCCTTCTTTCCGCTTATTCACAACAATTTGCTTATTATCTTATACTATGACTTGGTACTAATTATATCAGCAAGGCTCCCTTTTTGTCACGCACATTTTTAAGGGGCTGTCCAGAAAGTCGATGAAAATTGGCTTTCTGGTGCAGTCCTTTTTAGTAATGACCAATGGATTTCCGCTCCGGGCGGACGCTGGCCGCGGGCTCGGCTTCGGCCGCTTCCCTCGCTTCCCTCGCTTCGCTCAGTCCAGGGTCTTCAGCTCGCGCTGTGCCCGCAGGACATTGGGTAAGCTTCAGGTTGAACATGCATTGCACGAAGGAAATGCAAAGCATTTTCGAGAAGCCCCCGTCCTACTTTCCAATCCAGACACTTAGCGCCTGCCAAAAGAGCACACAAAAAATCGTCCAGTTTGATAAATGAAGTCACCACACCCCATCCAAAACCGTAAAAACAGGTGGAGGAAGACAACTTGTCTTCCTCCACCTGTTTTATTTTAGGGACTTCTTGGACTCCCTCGTGGATTTGCAAATATATGTTATTCCGGCAATTTTCCGGTTTCCATGTAATGGTTGATATGACGATCCATTTTCTCCTGAAAAGCTTTATCGACGAGCGGGCTGAAGCTGCCCATCGTAATGACCCCATCTTTGAAATCAAAGCTGAGATTACCGGATTCAAGTGTCCCTTCCTCAAACCTTTTTGCCACCAGTTCATATAACTTATCAACATGCTGGACGGTGCTTGTAAGGACCGTTGACTCCCCCAAATCCGATTGGTCCGACACATAGCCGATAGCGTACAGGCCGTGTTCCTTTATCTTCTCAATGACGGGAACATTGAAACCATCCCCCGCAGGGTAGATGACGTCCGCTCCCTTGGCCATCATTTCCTCAAACCTTTGTATCGCTATATCCCGGTCATCCCAATTTTCCGTATACATGACAAGCACTTCCGTATTATGTTCCTGATGCTTGGCACCATCAATAAAACCTTTTACTTCAGGCTGCCAGCCAAACGCGGCTATGACCCCCACCTTATTCCCTCTGCTCATGTATGCTGCGGTCATCCCTCCGAAAAAGCCCATTGCATATCCTTCAAACTTTAGGCTTGTTGTATTGGGCTGTGTTGCATGTCCATTAAAACTGACAAAATGCATTTCGGGATGTGCGGGGGCTATATCGTTGAAATGTGCCGCATAGGCATTCCCGTGGCCAAAAATAACATTAACTCCCTTTTGTTCAAATTCACTGACGGCGTTTTCGACGGCAGGCTTTGAAGTTACACCTTCACGGTAAAACACATCTGCTTCAAAAGCAGATTGTATTTTCAGCATACCCTTATAGCCCTTTGTCCCCCATACCTGGTCACTGATCGTTTCTGGTACGAGAAGGCCCGCATTTCGCAGGTTTCCCTGATTACCGCGTTTGTTGCATCCGAAAAGTAAACTTATACATAAAAGAGCGATTGCACATTTCTTCCACACTAAACTGCAACTCCTTCAACACTTGCACAACCGTGCCGCGAATCGGCCGGATCTTTGCTGTTGTACATTCTGATCTTGATGTCATAGAACCAAAGTCACCATTTGCTTGGCCTTGCTTCTCTTATTCTACTCTCCAGCCGGCAGAATGAGAAGAACATTTTACCAATTACCCATGCTCCGTTTCTCCCTCCTCCATACGCAAGACCAAGTCATAAACAAAGTTCCGCAGACAGCTTCCACCCCGGCATAAGCCTTGTTCATTTTCAGCTGGAAGAAAGAACTCCAACACCTTAATCCGCTTTGATTTTAAGGCGGCTATCCGTTTTTCAACCTCCATATGAAAGGTAGAATGTTCCCTGGATATAACGGGCGGATTCAAAAAGACAAGCGGACATTTATCCCCCCATTCCCGGCGCTCGATCTCATCAAGAAAGGAGAGCATTGCCTCCTGCAACTTCGTATTCTCCCTTGAATAATAGTCTGCAAGGGGGATGAAACAATAAAAGGCATGTTCAATTTGCTGCAAAACATTCCAGACCTCTTCCATATAGCTGTATTGCAAATGAGCGTTCCTGCCAATCATCATCCATCTGTTTTCGTGGAGTTCCTCTTGCCATTCTCTGTGATCAAAGGCATGTACAAGACAGCCTAGATCAAGCAATTGTGAACAAATTTCGAAACCGACCGTCTGCCGGGCTCCCAGCACAATAGCATGGTTCAATGTCCGAATACTCCCTTCCCCGGGTTCTATATAGACATTGTATGTAAATAACCCATCCGTTTGACTGTTTTTGCAATACGGGTTCTACTCATCCCGGCCCTTTATCAAAAAAGGAGAATATGGTATGATATTTCCTGTGAGAAAGTAAATGATAGGATTTTACATAGATTTTGATTCGGGGGTGAAATAAGCCATGAAATATATCTGGACAATCGTTTGGACATTTTTGCTGATCCATATGACCATGTACGTAGCCGGTTCCATGCTTGGAGCATCTTACGACTTTAATACCGCTTCTCTGTTGGCTGTAGGAGCTGTCATCATCTTGCTGATCATTCCTGCTATCCTGCCACAGCCGGATACATCTTCATCAGACCACCATTAAGAAAACTCGCCGAACACACGGCGAGTTTTTTTATGGCTATTTTTCGATCTTAATGGCCAGTTCACCGCCGGCCGCATCTATCACAATGGTATCGTAAGGATGGACATTGCCTGCAATGATTTCTTTTGCAAGGTTTGTTTCGATTTTGCTTTGCAAATACCTCTTCAATGGCCTGGCTCCATAAACCGGATCATATGCAGCATCAGCCACAAAGGCTTTGGCCGAATCCGTGATCCTCAGCGAGATATGCTGGGACTGCAATCTTTCCTGCAGTTCATCTGCCAGCTTTGAGACGATTCCTTTGATATTTTCCAGACTAAGAGGCTTAAAGAGAATGATATCATCTATCCGGTTCAAGAATTCTGGCCTGAAGGACGCACGGAGCTGTCCCAGCACGAGATCTTTTGTCTTCTCATCAATGCTTTCGGCTGCTGTTTCCCTTTCAAGCAAAAATTGTGAACCGATGTTTGACGTCATGATGATGACGGTATTCTTAAAGTCAATCCTTCGGCCCTGGGAATCGGTGATTCTGCCATCATCCAGCACTTGCAGCAAGATGTTGAACACTTCCGGATGAGCTTTTTCGATTTCATCAAGAAGGATGACGGAATAGGGTTTTCTGCGAACCGCTTCCGTCAGCTGACCGCCCTCTTCGTAGCCGACATACCCGGGCGGCGCCCCTATCAGCCTGGAAACAGCATGCTTTTCCATATACTCGGACATGTCAATCCGGATCATATGCTCTTCACTGTCAAACAGCGTTTCAGCAAGGGACTTGGCCAGCTCGGTCTTTCCTACACCCGTAGGCCCAAGGAAAATAAACGAACCGATCGGCCGATTCGGGTCTTTGATTCCTGCCCTTGCCCTCAGGACTGCGTTGCTGACGAGTTCAACTGCTTCATCCTGGCCAATTACCCTCTTCTGCAGGATGCTTTCCAGCCGCAATAATTTCTCACGTTCTCCTTCGACAAGCTTCATGACCGGAATGCCCGTCCACAGGGAAACAATCTCGGCGATTTCATCTTCTGTCACTTCTTCTCTTACCAGGCGGTTTTCATCGCCTTGCTTTTCCGCCAATCTAGACTCCAGTGCTCTCAGTTCCCTTTCAAGCCCGGGTATTTTCCCATGCCTGAGTTCAGCTGCCCGATTCAAGTCATACTCATTTTCTGCATTCTCCAGCTCTCTTCGCAGGGTCTCCAGCTGTTCACGCTTTTCCTGAATTTGCAGAAGTTCGTCTTTTTCCGATTGCCATTTCGCCTTCATCCCGTTTGCCTTTTCTTTTAAATCAGCCAAATCCTTCTGTAGGATTGCGAGACGTTCCCTGCTCGCTTCATCGGACTCCTGCTGAAGTGCAGCCTCCTCAATTTCAAGCTGCATAACCCTTCTGGTCACTTCATCCAATTCGCTCGGCATGGAGTCGATTTCCACCCTGATATTCGCACATGCCTCATCAACGAGATCAATGGCCTTATCCGGCAAAAACCGATCGGTGATATACCGGTCAGAAAGGGTGGCTGCAGCGACAAGCGCCCTGTCATGTATGTTGACGCCATGGTGTATCTCGAACCGTTCCTTTAATCCCCGCAGTATGGAGACAGTGTCCTCCACCGTCGGTTCAGGAACCGTCACTTTTTGGAAACGCCGTTCCAGCGCAGGGTCCTTTTCAATATACTGCCTGTATTCATCTAGAGTGGTGGCTCCTATACAGTGCAGTTCACCTCTAGCCAGCATGGGTTTCAGCATATTGCCGGCATCCATAGCCCCTTCTGCCTTGCCTGCCCCCACGATGGTATGCAGTTCGTCAATGAACAGCAGGATTTTCCCATCGCTGTTTTTCACTTCCTGCAGAACCGCTTTCAGCCGCTCCTCAAACTCTCCGCGAAACTTGGCTCCGGCCACCAGAGAGCCCATATCCAGTGCAAAAATGGTTTTATCTTTTAGACCCTCGGGGACATCTTTTCTGACAATCCTCTGTGCAAGGCCTTCCACTATGGCCGTCTTTCCGACACCCGGTTCACCGATGAGAACCGGATTGTTTTTTGTCTTCCTCGACAAGATGCGGATGACATTTCGGATTTCATTATCTCGGCCGATGACCGGATCCCTTTTCCCCGACTTCACCTCAGCGACCAGGTCTCTGCCATATTTTTCTAATACTTCATAGGTTGATTCAGGATTTTGTGATGTCACACGCTGTCCCCCCCTGACCTTATTGATTTCTGTTTCCAGCTTATTCCTTGTCAAGCCAGATTGCGAGAGGTATCTGGCAAGTTCATTGCTTTTCATATCTGTCAGGCCGAGGGCAAGATGTTCGACAGAAAGGTACTCATCATCAAGTCTCTCTTTCTCTTTTTCCGCAAGCTGCAGGAGCTTCTGTATAGCGGAACTTGCATACTGCCCCCCAGCTACACCGGTTCCTGTCACCTGTGGCTTCCCCCCGATCAGTCTGTCTATTTCATGCTGCAGCCCGCTGGCGGGAATCCCCTGGCGTTCATATAGCCGTGTAAGCAGACTGTCACTTTTGTCGATGAGTGCTTTCCATAAATGGACCACATCGATTTCCGGATGATCCAGGCGTCTAGCTGTCTGCTGTGCTTCCACAAAAGCTTCTTGTACAGTTGATGTCATTATGGTTAGATCCATCACGAATGACTCCCATCCAAATAAATAGCGGAGGCCTCATGGAAAGGGCGCTCCGCTTTCTTTTTTTCCCGTTTCCTTACAGGTCAAACGGTGTAGGGTTTGGCTTCATGTGATGCCAAGGGCTATTTTGGCATATCGGGACATCTTGTCCTTGGACCAAGGCGGACTCCAAACGATATCCACTTCCGTTTCCTTCACTTCCGGCAAATCGGCAAGTGCAGCCTGAACCTGATCTACAATGACAGGGGCAAGCGGGCAGCCCATTGACGTAAGTGTCATGGTGACTTTTGCTTTTCCTTCTTCGTCCATATCCACATCATATACAAGTCCAAGGTTTACGATATCGATCCCCAGCTCGGGGTCAATCACCTGTTCCAAAGCTCCGTATATATTTTCTTTCAGTGCTTCATCCATCATTCCCACTCCTTTCAAAGTCCTTTGCCTTTATCATACCAGAGAAGTGCAAAAATCAAACAGAAAAGCCTTGCACGGCTATAATTTGCCGGCTGCCTTAATGCCTACAGATGGGTGTCGAACCAGTCGACTGTTCTAAGCAGTGCTTCCCTTGTCACTTTATGGTCTGCCGTCTCATCTGCTATAAAAGCCAAGTCATCAGGATGTTCCTCATAATCAGCCCTAATGGATTGATAAAACTCATAAGTAGGGTGAAAAGGGACAACTGGATCCTTTTTTCCATGCCAGAACATCAAAGGCCTCCCTCTCAATTTCTCAGGCCGGGCACTTAAATCATACGTTTTGAGATTTTCAAATATCTTATCCATCTCCTCACTTGTGAAAGGAAGATTACCGCCTGATTTTTGTATTTGCCCTATTTGCATAGAAGCAAATCCTTCATAGTTTGGGCTGCCCATGAGGCTGACCGCTGCCTTGATCCAGTCGTATTGAGTCAAGCAGCCGAGTGTCACAATGCCTCCCATCGAGGTACCTGCCATGCCGATCCTGGCTTCATCCGCCAGTCCCATCTTAACCAGCTCTTCCTTGAGTATGCCTGCTTCCTTAATGGTTTGGATGACGATATCCCAAAAATCGTATACAAGTTCTTCGTCTGGTTTGCTTCCGCCTCTTTCCCCATGAAGAACGGCTTCAGGAAGGATCGCCCTGTATCCTTTTTCGGCAAAGTGATAGGCGAAATGCAAATTATGTTCCTTGGCGGAAGTAAATCCGTGTATGAAAAAGATGAGCGGAAGCTTCTCTTTTTCCTTCCCGGCCTTCACTATATGAAGAAGAGGTATATCCTGAATTACTTCTTTACGGATTTCTAACAAGCTGCTCGCCCCTTTTCTGATTTCATTTACCCATTATGTACATTGTTGGTTTAAGTGTAGCATGCCCCTGTTATCTTTTCCAAAGAAAGGTATTTCAACATAATAATTTCTTTCAAGATTTTTAATGAAGAAAAAGGAGCCCTGCGGCTCCTCCTATGCTTCCGGTATGTGAAATTCCACCGAAGCGGAAAGACTTTGTACAGGACGCTCGCCATTGATTGCAGAAGGGAGGAGTTGAGCAGCAATCCTATATTCTCCCCCCGGCACCCTGGCTCCGCCGTTCGTATAATTCCACTTGGCTTTCCATATTTTCTCCGAACCTTTTTTTATTGTGGCATATTGAAATGCCTGGAGAAAAAACATCCCTTCCCCGAAATGGTAAACCAGTTTTCCGGTCGCATCCTGGATTGTGAAATCAAAAAACTGGCTTGTCGGAAATTCCAGGACCAGGTCGGTGCCGGAATTATTCCGGGCGATGAAACTGAATTCCGCGGCTTCTTGCCCAGCCTGAACTTCAATGGAAAAGTCAATCATATGCTTCCCCTCCCAGGGTATCGTTTAGTCCTTTCTGAAAAAACCGAATATACCTGTCGTCTGGACAATGTTGGTGAACGCTTGGGGATCCACTTCCTTAATGATGTGCTCAAGTTCATAAAGCTCATAGCGGGTAATGACAATAATCATCATTTCCCTTTCTTCATTGGAAAAAGCCCCTTTTGCAGGAACGACTGTGATGCCGCGAACCATTCTTGCGTGGATGGCTTCCTTCAGCTCAGATGTCTTCTTTGTTATGATCATGGCCGTCAGCTTTTGATGCCGCGTATGTATGGCATCGATGACCCTGGTGGACGCATAGACGGATACGAGGGTGTACAGTGCTTTATCCCACCCGTACAAGGCTCCCGCAGAAGAGATGATAATGGCATTAATGAGGAAAAAGTACGTTCCAACCGGTTTGTCGTTCATCCTTGAAAGGACCATGGCGATGATATCCAGTCCGCCTGTAGAGGCCCCCACCTTTAATGTAATGCCGATTCCCACTGCTGCAATAACGCCGCCGAAGACCGCATACAGCATAATATCGGCTGTCTGCTCCCTGACCGGAAGAACTTCCATAAAAAACGACATGAGCATGACAGAAATGAAACTGTATAGGGTAAACGACCTGCCGATTTTCATCCAGCCCAAAATGACCACCGGAATGTTAAAGAGGAGAAGCAGGATTCCGGTTGAAATATTGAATGGTGAAAAATCAGTCAAAACTTTGGATATAAGCTGTGCGGCTCCCGTAAAACCGCTGGCATAAACATTTGCAGGAATCAAAAAGAAATTCATGGCCAGTGCATTCAAAAAGGCCCCTGCCAGAATAATGACCAGGATTTTCACTTGCTCCGCCATCGAAAAAGTTTTCGTGATGCTCACAGTTTTCCTCCTTTTGTCCACTTAATGAAAATGGCATTGTGCTTTTTGGATAAAGTAGGTACACTAAAATTACATAAAAGGTTCTGAAAAGTCTATTATACATACTTATCTTAACTAACTCGAACCCGCTGAATGAATTCAAATTATTTTATCATGAAAGGTGAAAATTATGACACTCAAACTATTTGCTGATAGTGCATCCGATTTGCCAAGTTCATTTTTTGATGAATATGATGTGGAATTGGTGCCCTTGCAGGTCAATATCGATGACCGCCAGTACAAAGATCTTGTGACCATCCAGCCAAAAGAAGTTTATGAGGAAATACGCACCGGCAAAATGCCCAAAACATCACAAGCCTCCCCGCAGCAATTTGAAGAATTATTCACCGATCTGGCCAAATCCGGGAGACCTGGCCTCTACATCGCGCTATCCTCCGAACTATCCGGCACCTACCAAACAGCCGTTATGGTACAGCAGCAGGTAAAAGAAGAATATCCGGATCTGGATCTCACCATCATTGATTCAAAGGGTGCATCACTGGGAATCGGGCTGGCTGTCAAAGCGGCCGCCGAGCAGATCCGCAATGGCGAACCAAACGAAAAAGTCATCAAAGATGCGCTTTTCCGCTGCCGCCATATGGAGCATCTTTTCACTGTGGAAGACCTGAACTTTCTCGCAAGAGGCGGCAGGCTTTCAAAAGCATCTGCCTTTCTCGGCGGATTGCTGAACATCAAACCGCTGTTGCATGTTGAAGACGGTAAGCTTGTTCCCATCGAAAAAATACGCGGCAAGAAAAAGCTTATGAAAAGAATCATCGAACTAATGGAGGAACGCGGGAAGGACATCGGGAATCAAATCATCGGCATCAGCCATGGCGACGATGAAGAAACCGCCCTGGAAATGAAAAAAATGATTGAAGAACGTTTCGGGACCAAGGAAATTTATATCAACCTGATCGGCTCGGTTATCGCTTCCCATGCTGGTCCGGGTACCCTTGCAGTATTCTTCCTGAATGATAAACAGTAGATTTGCTGATATGTAAGTTAAGAGACAAGGTGCATGTGCCTTGTCTTGTTTTTGTTTTTTGCTGCCTGCAGGTTATGCAAGAAATAAATGGTCATGCCCGATTATCATTGAAATACGACTTTATACACTCGATTAGGGACCATTTACTCCCGATTGTTGGTGAATGATTCCCGATTTTATCTGCAAGAGCTCTTGCATGATACTTCCCCTTTTTTTACCGATCCCTCCACCTTGTTGCAAACCCTCCAATCTACTATAATAAGGGAAAATGGGGTTATGGGAGGTAGCTATGGCCAAAGAAAATTCGTTTGATATCGTTTCTAAAGTGGATTTGTCTGAAGTGACCAATGCCATACATATTGCGATGAAAGAAATTCAGACAAGATACGATTTTAAAGGAAGCAAGAGCGACATCAAGCTGGAGAATGATGAGCTTGTCCTCATTTCTGATGATGAATTCAAAATGAGCCAGCTCAAGGATGTGCTGATTGGAAAATTGATTAAACGCGGTGTTCCAATCAAAAACCTGGATTACGGCAAGATGGAAAACGCATTCGGCGGAACTGTCCGCCAGAGAGCCAAGCTTGTTCAGGGCATAGACAAAGACAACGCCAAAAAGATCAACACCATCATCAAAAACAGCGGCTTGAAGGTGAAAAGCCAGGTTCAGGATGACCAAATCCGGGTAACCGGGAAAAACCGGGATGATCTGCAGCAGGTCATCAGTGCCATCCGGGCGGCAGACCTCCCCATAGAGGTTCAGTTTGTGAATTACCGCTGACGAAAAGCCTGCATAATAAAACAGCGAACGGGTATATCATACATGTATCCGTTCGCTGTTTTTTATTATGGAAAAGGAGTGGTACCATGAGCCAAAATGAGAAACAGACTTTGCCTAAGCAAGAACAGGAACGACAGCCTGGTGTTGAGACCCAAATGGAACCCAGGCCCGAATCAATCAACCCGGCTTACAGAGGAAGCGGGAAGCTGGATGGCAAAACAGCCATCATTACCGGGGGCGACAGCGGCATCGGCAAATCGGTGGCCATTTATTTTGCCAAGGAAGGGGCGGACGTGGCCATATGCTACCTTGACGAAGAGAAGGATGCCGAGAACACAAAGGAGCTGGTGGAGAAGGAAGGGCGCAAATGCGTTCTGATCCCCGGCGATCTGGGCAGCGAAGCCCATTGCAATGAAGTGGTCAAGCTGGTCATGGAGGAGTTCGGAAAAATCGATATCCTTGTCAACAATGCTGCCGAACAGCACCCGCAGGACAGCCTCCTGGATATTACGGCCGAACAGCTTGAACAGACCTTCAGAACAAACGTATTTGCTTATTTTCATTTGACTAAAGCTGTACTCCCCCACCTGAAAGAAGGGAGCTCCATCATCAACACTGCATCCATTACGGCATATGAAGGAAACGAAACGCTTATTGATTATTCATCAACAAAAGGGGCCATTGTTTCCTTTACCAGATCACTTGCGAAATCCATCACACCTAAGGGAATACGGGTAAACGGTGTAGCACCGGGTCCAATTTGGACACCGCTCATTCCATCCACCTTCTCGGCTGAAAAAGTCAGCAAGTTTGGGGCAACCCAGCCAATGGGACGTCCTGGACAGCCTTCAGAACTTGCTCCAGCCTACGTATATTTGGCTTCCGAGGATTCCAGCTACGTATCCGGCCAGATGATTCATATTAATGGCGGAACCATCGTCAACGGATAACGAAAGGCAAAGGTATCCGGAAAAATAGCCTAGTAATACGGTGTTGCTGATATAGGAAGTACAAAAAAAGGAGGCAGCTGCCTCCTTTTTACTTTTGGTATGGATTTTTGTTTTTGCCGCGTTTCCAGACAACGTACATAAAGATGGCGAAAATCACGAAAACGGATAACATGGCCAGGATGAACGGGATGTTGTACCCGCTTTTGGGATTCAGCTTGTAAATTTCGGCTGTCTCCCGCTCCAAGGTAACATTGTATCGGTCCCCATCACTTCGGACCAGATCAGTCCCCAGCAGCCCCCTTAATTCCATATCCGCTTCCAATTGGCCGCCATCCAGCAGGACAGATTGTGTTTGATCCGTGTTGTTGATGGCCACAACAATCGTTTCTTCTTTCCATTGGCGTTTATATACCGCCATCCCGCCTTTCTCATACAGCAGTTCCATCGTTCCGTTGCTTAGCGCTCTTTGTTCCTGTCTTATGGTGCCCAGCTTTTGAATATGCGCCAGAAATTCCTCGTCAGTCCTGAAATCCATCACTTTTTGGTTTTCTGGAGGAAGGCCGCCATCAACAGCAATTTCAGTCCCATAATAAATGACCGGAACTTCGGGCTGAGTATACAAATAAGCAAGGGCCAGCTTCCATCTCGTCCCCGGATATTCTTTATTGTTCACCATGTCCCTGGTGAACCTTTCCATGTCCTTATTATCAAAAAAGGCACCCAGCGATTGAGGTTTTTCTATAGCTGATGAATGAGACGTCCATTGCTCAAACAGCGGTGCCATAGGGCCGTTCACCTTGGAAAAAGCTTCCCTCAAAGGCGGGACCAGCTGATTGTCGGAAACAAGGGTCAAACCAGCCTCTTGAAATCCTGCCAGCTCCTCACTTGTTTCGGCTTTTGCACTTCCCATAAGATAAAAATTACTTTTGGCCGCTTTCACCTCATGTGAAAAGCTACGTAAAAATTCAACCGGGACTTCTTCAAGCCCCTGAATCGAAAACCCGTCCAGATCCGTTTCCTTGATCCACCATTTTGCGGCTTCAGTCAGATATTCCCTTACTTCCGGATTCTCAAGGTTCAATGCGATTCCTCCCCTGATTTCCCTGGAAGGATCCAGCCAATCGCTTTTCCCTGCATCCTTCGTCCATGGATGGTTAGGGCCAACATGGGTCAGCACGAAGTCTGCGACAATCTTTAAGTCCTTTTCGTGAGCACTTTTGACCAAGTCCTTGAATTCCTCTATTGTTCCGTAATGCTCTTCGGTTTTATAAAAATCACGGATCCATTCACCGTGGTAACCATTATCTTCATTATCGAAAATAGGGGAAAGGTGCAATACAGTAAACCCATTCTTTCTTAAATAATCCAGCCTGTTTTGGATCCCTTTAAAATCTCCGCCTTGGAATCGCAGCGGATCGTTCGCATCGATATCAAAATCGTTTTCACTATTCCCATTTTGGAACCTGTCCACCATGAGAGAATAAATAATTTCATCTTGAATGGTACGCTCTTCTTTTTCATCGGCACTTACAGGAAAGGCGGAGAAAAGAAGAAACGGAACAAGAAGCAGAACAACGGCTATTTTT
>DATBUB010000184.1:0-11803 GCA_036516555.1 Bacillaceae bacterium | reverse complement strand
CTCCATGACCATATGGGAGCAGCCTTCGGAAACGGCATGTGCAATCATATGCTGGTTCGTAAGTACGTCGCTGGTCGTATTTGCCGTTTCATACTCTACGCCATTTAAATGAAAGCCCAGTGTTCCGCTGAGTGCTGATTTATTGCCGAGACGAATCAGTAAAGCTTGAATCATCCCGGATACGCTTGTTTTCCCGTTCGTCCCCGTCACTCCTATCATTTGAATCTTCTTCGATGGGTAATCATAAAATCTGGGTGCCAGCAATCCCAGTGCCCGAGCCGTTTCTTCGACAATGACCAAGGCTGCCTTTGTTGTATCCACTTCCATAAATTCTTCCGCCAGAATGACGGTAGCACCGCTTTCAATTGCCTCATCCACAAAACAATGGCCATCTACAGTATAGCCTCTCAAGCATACAAACAGAGTGCCCGGCAGTACATTCCTTGAATCCGTGGACACATGCTGTATACTTTCCGGCAATGTTCCATGAATTTTTTTTATGGGAAGACAGGATATCAATTCTTGCGTTTTCATTATGTACCTCCTCAATAAACAGTGACAGATATAAAAAATGATGTCATCATAAATTCATGAAATATTTAGAAAAAAAGGCGGGTTAACCATTTTTCGCAGCATGACCGTGTCATGATTAATTTCGCCAGATAAAATAGTAAATATTCCTTTTATAAGCAGCCGTTATGTTGATAAATTGCATCCCTTCCTTTTTCCCTCTGCAAGAAAAAAATAAACAGTCCTAAGGTCCGCCAATCTTCCTGTTTTTTTTCATGTTCCTGTAAAATGGGCTGGAATTTAGTCTATATTGAAAAGAATAAATCGATTATGATGAAAACCAAGCTGCCGGATCCTGTCAAATCATGCATACTTGGATACCTAAACGGGTAATCTCACAAGTAAATCACATTTACTTTAGGAGGTTATGCTGTTTGGAAAATAATCCGATGCACGATAAATATATACCCATGACTTCATCATCGAGCGGTGATGGGAAGGAAGTTCTCCCCGATCTGTACTGCTACCCGATCCAAATCGTCAATACATGCTTTGTCGGCATGCCGGATCAGCCTGACAATTGGGTACTGATTGATGCAGGCATGCCGCAATCGGAGGAAAAAATCATTACCGAGGCGCAGGCACGTTTTGGAGAAAACGCCAGACCGCGCGCCATCATTCTTACACACGGCCATTTTGATCATGTGGGAGCAGTGGTGGAACTTGCCAGCCACTGGGATGTACCCGTTTATGCACATGAACTGGAATTGCCATTCCTGACCGGAATTCAAAAATATCCTGAACCGGATCCGTCAGTGGAAGGCGGACTTGTTGCGAAGCTATCTGGTTTTTTCCCTGATGAACCGGTCAATCTGCAAGGCAGGATTCAAACACTGCCAGCAGATGGCACAGTTCCTGAGATGCCTGGATGGAGATGGATCCATACACCCGGACACACAGTGGGCCATGTTTCATTTTTCAGGGAGTCAGACGGGGCCCTGATTGCGGGAGACGCTTTCATCACCGTCAGACAGGATGCGTTGTTAAAAGTATTGTTTCAGGAGAAAGAAGTGAACGGGCCTCCAAGGTACTATACAACAGATTGGAACGCGTCCCGGGAATCTGTTCGGAAACTTGCGGCCTTAAAGCCGGCCGTTGCTATAACCGGACACGGTCTTCCCATGAAAGGCAAGGAGCTTACTGAAGGACTTGAAAGGCTTGCGAACGACTTTGATTCCATTGCCATTCCGGATCATGGAAAATACGTTGATCCTGAACAATAAATTAGAATTGAAAAAGGCCGGTCCAATAATTGGACCGGCCTTTTTGTTTGTATTTTTTTCAATTTAAACCAAACCGCCTTCACCTCATTTTTGGGTTGTACATATCATACCCCAAGGAGGTGTTATATATGGGAACCGGCGGATCCAGCATATCAATCTACCTAGCTGC
Organism: Bacillaceae bacterium; assembly: GCA_036516555.1. Taxonomy (GTDB): domain Bacteria; phylum Bacillota; class Bacilli; order Bacillales; family Bacillaceae_C; genus DATBUB01. Next base: position 9,841 of record DATBUB010000184.1, on the reverse strand, counting down.
AATATTGGCTTGCTATGCATTGCTTGGACTTACCGTCTTTTTAGCGCCATTGCTTGCACCATTTCTTCTCATTTTACAGATTCTCATAATTTTGGCCGTTGTGCTCTTTTCCTTGGCCTTGATATTAAAAGCCTTGAAGCGTCTCCTGGCATGTATAAAACGATAACTCCTGTTTTCAGCAATTGGCAGCCTGTCCAGGCTGCTCTTCTCTTTGAATACAGAAAATGCCCCCTGCTGTATGAAGCAGGGGACCTCCAGTGTTTGAAGAAAAACTACTTCCACTTTCGATAAAGTACAATATTAAGGGCAGCCGAAAATCCAAATATGGCTATTAGGCCGGTCCCTATAAGCGGGTAGCCCAGTCTGAAAGCAAAAAATGCGAATACAGCGAGACTTAAGGCAATAAATGCCCCGAAAATGAGGGTGGCTGTCACAAAAGTTTTTTCCAATTCCAATCACCGCCTTTAAACTTCCACATTTCTGCCTCCGATAAGCATGGCACCAATGGCTCCTGAGTACATCCCTCTTGCAGGGAAATAAGGCACGTAACCAAGCATGTTTTTGTATTGTTCCAGTGTCTCGGCAAGCAGGGGATTGCCATCCATAGCACCGCCGGCAAAAACTATATGTTGTGTCCCGTGCTTCTCTGCAGCCATTGTGACGAGGAGGATGATGGTCTCTGCTACCATTGTAGTCAGGGCAGCCGCCGAATCATCATGATTCGAACCTTCACCCGCTTTGCCGAAGTTCGCAGCAGTCAACTCATCCGGCAGCGGTGATTCACCCATGCTGTATATATCGCGGACAAGCAAATCCACTTTTTTTCTGTCGCCGCTTTTAGCCATTTGGCCAAGCCGGCTATAGGATGTTTGTCCTGTCAGGAGACTGCCAAGCCCGGCAATGGTTCCGCCTCCCAGTCCGCTGCCGGCCAAACGCTCATGTGAGTCTTTTTGGATAAGATGGATGGATGTGCCCGTCCCCACAACGACAAAAATAAACGAATCAATTGTAATTTTTTCCTCAAGGAGCAGATGTTTGATTCCCTTGCAGGATGCATGAAATTCAGATACGACTTCCATCTTGCTTCCAAGGATGGATTCCAGCTGTTTGGCCCTCCCGCCGGTTACGGCAAAGCTGGCCTGAGGCTTCAGCATTGACAGCCAAGCGGCTGCCTTTTCCAATTCATCAATGGGAAAAACTTTTGTACTGATTTTTCCATCTTCCATATAAGCGGCCTTCATACGTGTTCCGCCGGCGTCAATCCCGATTATATCCGTCATCGCTCACCCTCCAGCCACTTAGATTCATGCCAGAAATTGAAATTCTGTCCTGCTGCCCTTCTGGCTTGAAATGACTTCAAGCCTTGCATCAATGCGTTCTTTCAGCTCGGGCACATGAGATATTACCCCGACAAGCCTGCCTGTACTTTGTATATCCATCAGGGTTTCAATCGCATTATCCAGGGACTCGGGATCCAACGTACCAAATCCTTCGTCAATGAACATGGTTTCAAGTGATACACCGCCTGCATTCTCCTGAACGACATCTGCCAGTCCAAGGGCAAGTGACAATGCCGCTTTGAAGCTTTCACCGCCGGATAATGTTTTTACATGGCGATTTTGCCCAGTATATTGATCAAAGACAAGCAATTCAAGGCCGCTTTGGACATTTCCTTTGGATCTATCCGTTTTCCTGATAAGTTTATAGCGTCCGCCAGTCATTTTGATAAGACGCATATTGGCAGAGTGAAGGATTTCATCCAGAAACGAGGCTAGGACAAACCTTTCAAACGAAAGCCTAGCTGCATTTTGTCCGCGGGTGATGTCGGATAAATGGCCAATCAATTCATACTGCTGTTCCGCAGCTTTGATTTCGCCGTTAATATGTTCCACAGCGTTGCGAATATCCTTATTCCGGCTTTGATTCATCAACAGATTTGACATAGAGTCCAAGTAAGCCTGCAGATTCTTTTCCTCTTCCTGAAACTGTACTTGCAATTTCTCCCTGTCGGGGGTTGGTGCATCTTTCAAGCGTTCCTCGTAATCCAGCAGCCTGTCCGTAATGGAGCGGAGTTCTTCGCCATACAATTTCAGCTGATTTTCATATTGCTTTATTTCGTCACGCGTCTTTTTGGATAGAGTGTACTCTTTATAGTTCTTAAATCCTTCCGCTTCCATCCGGGAAACAAAAAGGTTCCTTTCCGTTTCCAGCGACTTTTCCGCATTTTGGCGGGAGGCATCCATATTGTGAAATGCCCCTTTTAGCGCAGCAGCCTCTTCACCTAATTTTTGGACAAGTTCCTTTGCCTTTTCAATAGCCGAATCAAGTCTTTCCATCTCCTGCCTTACGAGAAGTGTTCGTTCTTCAAATTTTTCCGGAGACCTGACATCATCAGGGAGAGACTCCATGAGCCTTTGGACAAGTGTATGAATTTCCACTTTCCTCATCGCGAGCCCATTTTCCTTGACTGCCAGTTCTTCACATTGCTTTTCAAGGGCAGAACGGTCCTTTTTACAGTCCTCAAGCAATTGTTCCAGACTTGAAATGGAATGAACCTCTTTTTTTCTCTCCATCAGCCAATCCCTCAATTGACCGAATTCTGATTCCACCGTCCGGTACGTCTCCTCCATGCCGGATAATGAAAAGTCAGGAAGCAATTCACCCAGCTCCAGTACAGTTTCCGAAATACCGGCAGCCAAGGCTTCTTTTTCTGCATTTGTTTTAATCCATTTTCTTTCTGCCTCGAAAGCTTGCTGCTCAAGCAGGGCCAAATCCGATTTGGCCGCCTTTACATCATCGCCATTAGGGACATCGGAAGACTGGCTGGCTGGTGAAGGGTGTTGCGTAGAGCCGCAAACTGGACAAGGACTGCCTTCGGTTAGTTTGTGCGCCAGGTTGGAAGCATGGCTGGAAAGCAGTCTGTTTTCAAGTATCTCAAGAGAGAGACGTGCATCTTCTGCCCTTTTGAGACATTTACTCCATAAGTCATGCTGTGAGTTCGCCCTGGATGTGATGATTTCATATTTGGTATGCATGTCCCTTGCCTTAGACAATTTTTTTATGAGGTCTGACAACAGCACCTGCCTGTTTTCCTTTTCTGAAAGCTCCAATTGGAGTTTTTCCAATTCCCTCAGCTTTTGATGATATTCTTCGCCAAGCAGTTGTACTCGGGTGAGTTTCTGTTTGGCTTTATCAAGTTTGGATCTGCAATCTGAGAGTTCTTGTTCGATTGAAGCCAGCTGGCTTTTTCTTATGGAGAACTGTACAACTTCTTCCTTTACATTTTCCAGTCGGACAAGTTCAGAAGCAAGGGCTTCCCTTCTCCCCCTCTTTTCCTCCTCTTGCCGCAATGCAGCTTGAGCCTCTTTCAGACGTTTTTCAGTCTCCTCCAATTTTTCTTTTGTATCTGTATAGCGCTTTGTCCATTCATCCAGCTCTTTTTTTAGCCTTTGACACAGATTTTCCTGCTGTTCCAAGCGATAAGCCCTGTACGCGAACTCCACGCTTTTTTCAACTTCAGCCATTTCTTCTTTCTTGGAAAGAAGCTCATGCCTCTGCTCCCTCAGCTGGTCCCTGACGGCTATTTCCCTTAATAAACCTTCTGCCGCATCCAGGTTTTTTTTCGCTGTATCCCTTATCTCTTTTTGTTGTTTAATTTTTTCCTCAAGGCGGTCCATCTCCTCCTTAATCTCAGAATCGACTGTTACAAGCAATGCCAGGACGGCTGCATCGTCAGGCTGCGGAACGGCAACCGCCTCCTGCAGCATCCCATTCCCATGGCAGTATAAGCTGCGCAAAAGCCTGGACCTTTCTTCCACTCCTGCTTCAGCCTGGCTCTTTAGGACACTTGCTCTCTCCTTCAGCTTATCTTCCACCCTTTTATATATTTCCGTATGGAAAAGCCTTTGAAGAATGACCTCCTTTTCCTTGCTGTCGGATGTGAGGAGTTTTCTGAACTCACCTTGTGGAATCATTAAAATTTGCCTAAACTGGTTTGCATCCAGCTGGATGATTTCCTTGATTTTCTCTTCTGTATCACGTACGTTCGAAGCGATTAGCTTCTTTTCGCCTGTTTCAGTTATCTTGTATAATTCAGCTTTTGCCCCGATAACTGTAAATCCTTCCCCTCTGGATTTCTTCTTCTCCTGCTGAGGGGAACGCCATATAAAATATTGCTGATCCCTGAGTGAAAATTCAAGTGATACTTCCGTTGCAAGCCCTTCATCAGCAAACTGGCTCCGCAGGTCCGTCCCCGCTCTCTCGTCCCCGCTCGCCCTCCCATAAATGGCGAAACAAATTCCGTCAAAGATGGTGGTTTTGCCTGAGCCTGTTTTCCCGGAAATGACAAACATTGACCGGCTGCCGAGCTTTGTAAAATCAATCGTTTCCTTACCTGCATAAGGACCGAATGCCTGCATCGTCAAGGATATGGGTCTCATGCAAGGACCGCCTCCCTCTTGACCGAGTTCATGACTTCCTCCATGATTTTTCTTTTATCTTCGGTCCATTCCCGGGCTGTTATTTCTTTATAAAAATCTTCAAAAAGGTCGATTTCGGTCTTCTTCTCCAAATTCCCGGAAGCAAGCTGCCATTTTCTGTTCATATCTGCCTGATCCGCTTTCCTTTCAAGATGAAGGACATGCGGATACACCTGCCTTAGCTTTCCGATGGGGTCAATGAGGGCACCTTCATCCAAAAGGGTCACTTTCAGAAAATCATCCGTCTTTTGGTTATGGTGAAAGGAAGGGTCCAGCAATTCTTCCAAATACCCGGTTAGCTCCCTCATATCCTGCTTCGGCTGAAGATATCTTTCTTCCAGGCTATAGTCGCCGTTTTGATCGAAATGGATAATAGATACGCTTTTATTATGGCGGGATTCAGAAAAAGAGTACTTTAGCAATGACCCCGAGTAGCGGACGGTCTCATGGCGAATGGCATCCGGACTGTGCAGGTGTCCAAGGGCCGTATAGGCAAAGGGGCCAAAACAGCTCGCATCCACACATCCCGAGCCGCCAACGGACAAGGTTCTTTCAGATTCACTCGTTTTTCCGCCCGTTACAAAGGCATGTCCCACGAGAATGTTGATGGCGCCATGATCCAGATTTCTTTCCAGTTCACCTGTCACCCTCATCATGGCATCTTGGTGGCTATGTATGCTTGAATCATCAAACCATTGCTTTACTTCACCAGGTTCCGCATATGGAACCAAATAAACATTGGCTCCATTTAATCGTACCGGCTCTATGCAGTCTTGGAGCCTGCCATTTATATACATTTTGCTGTGACGGTACCACGATGAGCCGAATGAGAGTCGCTCCGCGCTGTCATGGTTTCCGGATATGGCGAGTACAGGAGTTTTATATTCGACGTTAATTTTAAACAGGACTTCATCAAGCAGTTCCACCGCATCTGTAGGCGGGACAGACCTGTCATACAAATCGCCTGCAATAATGACGGCATCCGGCTGCTCTTCGGCCACAAGATCGACAAACTGCCTAAGGATCTCCCTTTGCTGTTCCGTCATGTAAATGCCGTGCACCAGTTTTCCCAGATGCCAGTCAGCTGTATGGATTATTTTCACACCAATATACCCCCGTCAAGAAAAATTGGCATCTGCCATGTTTCTACCATTATATCAAAATGAATTCGGCATAACGTCAGAATCTAAAAAAAGCGGCATACAATATCGCCGCTTTTAAGGTTGATTTTCACTTGTCCTATTTTAAACTGCCCATTTTTCCGGGCAGGCTTTGGATGGAGTGGACCACAGCTTCCAGTTTTGTTTCGATTCTGTACAAAAGGTAAAAGGTCACCAGTGCCGGAAATCCCACATCACTGAAGAACGGCATGAATTGATCCAAGCCTGCTCACCTCCCTTTCTTTGTAAGAAGAAGGCCTGCCCCTAAGAGCATGGCCTTCCTTGTTTACACGATGATAATATCTGTTACATTGCGCTCAACCAGACGTGCGCCTTTCACAGATTCATATAAAGCCCCTTCGCTGTCAAAAAACACCGATGATGCAATGATCTCTTCCATTGCAGCCTGAACAGCAGCAGGCTCAGCAGGCTCCACCGGATTTTCAATTGAAATCCTGGCCGTCTTTCCGGAAGCCGTCATGAAACTCAGTTCCAATGTTTTCACCTTTTCACCCCCTTATCATACGTCCATGACCTTACTGGCCAATGTCATAACTGTCGTTCCTTTCAACAAGCCAAAGCGGCTGTGCAGCAAGGGACCCAATCGCCTGGGATACCTGGTAAAGCTCGTCAGCCGTTGAGTCACGGCGGACATTGGCGAAGGTTTTGCTTTTGTAAACGGGGTTTCCTTCATCGTCCATCCCATTTTCAAACACCAGCCTGAGCCTTGAATGCTTCAAGAATGCTTCTGCCATCCCGATCACCTCCTTTCACCTTTTATATACAGATCAATTTGGAAAAAGGACACCCATCTGTAAAAGTTCGGGACTCCGCCGGACTTGTCACGTACTTTTTGAATTGGCTATAATGAAAGATAGGCGAAAGCCAGATTACTAGGGGTGAAGAAATGATGCTGGAAGGCTGGTTTTTGTGGTTTATCTTGTTTTGGGTAGCAGTTCTCATTTCCTTGTTTGCCATCGGCGGTTTTTTTATGTTCCGGAAATTTTTAAAAAGAATGCCAAAGCAAGATGGGAAATCAGACATGGACTGGGAAGACTATTATGTTGAAAAGACCCTCCATATGTGGGGACCGGAAGAAAAGGCGCTTCTTGATGACCTCACAAGCCCGGTACCTGAATTGTTCCGGGATGTAGCGCGCCATAAAATAGCTGGAAAAATAGGTGAATTGGCTCTGAAGGAAAAAGCTAAAAAAATCGATGTGGATATTTTGATCAGGGGATATATCATCGCTACTCCCAAACGGGATCATAAATTCCTCCGAAAAAGGCTTCAGGAACTGGATATCGATTCATCTCCATATGAACATTTATTTTGATGCAGATCCGTCTTATATCCTGAATGCGCTATGGAAAGGTGACATAAAATGAATGTCTTGGCAATTGGAATTGGGGGAATGCTGGGCAGCCTGCTTCGCTTCTTTGCAGGAAAAGCAACAGCCGGCTGGTGGCTTCTCGGTTTCCCGGCCGGGACTTTTTTCGTCAATATGCTGGGGTCTTTTATGCTCGGATACTTGACTGCCAGATGGAAGAAATCGTCAAGCATTCCTTCTTATCTACAAAAAGGGATCGGAACAGGACTGATCGGGTCCTTTACCACTTTCTCGGCTTTCAGCGTGGAAACAGCGGAACTTATCCAATCCGGACGTTTTGGGTCTGCTTCATTATACGTTTTGATAAGCCTTGCGGGAGGAATTATACTGGCTTTGGCCGGATACAAAATAGGCGCTGGTTTCAGTAAAAGGAGAGTGGCGAATTCGTGACTTTGGCGCTGATCACTGCAGGGGGGTTCCTGGGTGCCCTGGGGAGGTATTTTGCAGGCAGACTTTTTCACGGCTGGCTGCCGGGAGATATTCCGATGGCAACCTTTCTGGTAAACGGAACCGGTTCGTTTCTTCTGGGACTGATAGTCGGAATCAGTGCAACGACAGAGCTCATCCTTTTCTTGGGCACTGGCTTCCTTGGCGCCTTTACCACCTTTTCCACGATAAATTTGGAAATCGTTCAACTGGTGGACGAAGGAAAATGGGCATCTGCATTTGGCTATATCTTCTTGACTTATGCCGGTGGTCTTTTATCGGCCTTTTTGGGAATACTTGCAGGATACACACTATCATGATGAAACGATGAAACAGGCGGCAGTTCCAGAAAGGAACTCCCGCCTGTTTTTACATATCCAATTTGTTGTCCAAGGAGCCAGCCAGTTTTTTATACTGCAGATACATGGCGACCCTCCAGGGAATGATCATCCCAAATGCCAGGATCCAGAACATCCCGCTTAACTGGCCCACTTCGATCTCCCTGCTAAGGATCGCCTTTCCGGCCAGCCTGATAAGCAGCAGCCCCATCAATATGAAGGCAAATGCTTTGGACCTTTTCAGGTAAATATCATTATCTCTTACTTCAAATTTGGACGTTTTGATAAGGACGATGGAAAAAAGCATCCCCACCAAAGCCGCTTCAACGATTTCTGCCCCTGTCACCCTGAAATATGGGTGCAGAAACATCAATGCGCCAGTACTCATAAAAATGGGCGGCAAGATGATTTTTTTGGCAGAGACCGGCTTGAGGGAGGCTTTCATCCGTACAAAAATGACAGCCATCCCCATCAATAAAGCTGCAATGGATGAAATTAATACATACACATACATCATCCTTCTTCTGTTCAATCGTTATTATGATTATAAACAATATACAAATGATTATCAAAATGACCATCATCAGTATATCATCAAAATCCTGTGAATCCTCCAAAAAGCGAAATGAAAATGCTGATGATATACGTCAAGCCATCAAAAAACAGCAGGATTCCAATCAGAACCATGATGATTCCGCCAGCCTTCATGATCTTCAGGTTATGCTTCCGTATCCAATTTAACCTGCCCACAAAGAAAGAAAGAATGAAGAACGGCACCGCAAAACCGAGTGTATAGGCAATCATGTACAGCAGTCCAGATCCTGGATTTGTAGCGGCCAAGCCCAGTACCATCCCAATGATTGGGCCTGAACAAGGTGTCCAGCCTGCGGCGAATGCCATACCGATCAAAATGGTTCCGGCATACCCTGCCGGCCTGTTTTTCACCTCAAATTTTCGCTCTTTCATCAGAAATTCCGGAGAAAGAATACCCGCCACCATAAGTCCAAAGAATACAATGAAGATAGCCCCTATCTGCCTGATCATATCCTGATAATCCAACAGCAGCTGTCCAATGAAGGTCGAACTGAAACCGAGGATGATAAATATGATAGAAAAACCAATCAGGAAAAAGATGGTATGAAACATGCTCCTGCGACGGAACATCGCTTGCTCATCTTTCAATTCAGAAACCGACATACCGGTGATATATGATAAAAAAGCCGGATATAAAGGCAGGCAGCAGGGAGAAATAAAACTTAAAAAGCCTGCTCCAAACGCCAGGAATACATTGATATCTCCTGTCATGGTCATCAACTCCCTTAGAGATGTTCAACCTCCATTCTAGCAGAAGTAACAGGCAAATAGGCAGAAGGGGCCTGTGAATATTGTGTGGCAAAGGCCAGCTTTGCTATGCTCTAAGCATTTTCCTCATCAGCAGCCGTTACAGAAAAGATTTTCTTTTGAAAATGTGTAAATCTTTGGTATACTTTGTGTATAACAACTACAGGCCATGCATAAAAATAATTTCTGTACGTGAAAGGAATCAGGAGCCGTGTCAAAAAAAGAATTGTTGGCTGACATTGAAAAAAAGCGTGAAGAATTGATTGCCATTGCAACAAAGACGGGTTTTACATCGTCCTTATCTTTGCAATACAGCATGGAACTCGACACGTTGCTGAACCAGTACGAACGACTATATTGCATTCATGATCACAAGGGGCAGGGCTCATTTGCTGCACAGGCATAACGAACGGGTGTCTTCGTGACACCCGCTCTTTTTTTATGCCATTTCCTCATACTGCTCCGATAACCCGTTTTGCAAAACGTACATTTTATGGTACAGACCCTGTTTGGCCAAAAGCTCTTGATGTGTGCCCCTCTCCACAATTTCGCCTTGATGGAGGACCAGTATCAAGTCTGCATCCTGGATGGTGGACAGCCGGTGTGCAATGGCTATTGTGGTTCTTCCCTTTCTCATTTTGCCCAAAGCCCTTTGGATGGCTTCTTCGGTTTCGGTGTCAATGTTGGCCGTTGCCTCGTCAAGCACCA
>DATBUB010000183.1:0-3868 GCA_036516555.1 Bacillaceae bacterium | reverse complement strand
CAAAATCGATATACTCTGCTGCTCCTTCATGGACAGCCTTCGTATAAGCCTTGTTAAACAGTTCTAGAGCCCCTTCACGTTTACCCGAATATTTCTGTGCTTCCCCGAGCCTGATCAAAGAAGCTGTTTGCTTTTTTATATTATTCTCGGACTCTGCCAGTTTGAGGGACTCCTCTAAATGGTAAATGGCTTTCTCCGGTTTCCCATATATTCTGTACAAATTCCCCAGCATCCCATGCAAAAAGTAGATTTCTTCCGATGTGTTTTCCTTTCTCAGCAAACCATCCCCGTAACGGATGAGTCCAAGCAACCGGTCTGGATCCGTTGTCTTTTCCCGGAGAAATTCACCTTCATCAAAATAAATATCCTCAGAGATTGAGGTTAGATGTTCTTTAAATATGAGCAGGCTCACTGGTTCGCCCCCTTTGAATTCTTCCTTTCAACCATCATACCAATATTAGAAGGAATCTGTACGTATAAAGGAATGGAATTGTAGTCAGCGGCCAGAAAATTTGGATGAGTGGCCAGTATGATGGAAGTTGCGGACCGTAAAACATCAAGAGTGGATAGTAATAGGCATTATATGGACAGTTTTTCACAATATGTGGACAGTAAGTTCCCTGTTTGTCGGGTACAAATTGAGGCAGAACGAAAAATAAGCATATTTACTAAATGGTTTAATTAAGATGGCCACAAATGATTGGTAAAATAGAGATTTCCCCCCTTAACAACCCTGCTATAGTAAATCAGGTTTTTATTCTAAATGGCATCCTTTTCTTGATAAAGAAGGAGAAGGGAAGTGCCTTGGAGAATGAAAAAGCAAACATAAAAAAAGATTTTTCAAAGGTGAGATGCATGAAAAAAAAGATATTCATATCAAGAAAGCTTCCAAAAATAATCGTTGAGCAGCTGTCCGCGGAATTTGAAATAGATATGTGGGAAAAGGAAGATGCTGCCATACCAAGGGATGTTCTCGTCAGCAGGATAAAAAATGCGGATGGGCTGTATTGCATGATTACAGAAACAATTGACAGGGAGGTTATAGCATCTGCCCCCAACCTGAAGATCATCAGCAATATGGCGGTGGGATACAATAATATTGATGTGGAAGCAGCTACAGAAAAAGGCATTACTGTCACAAATACACCGGGTGTATTGACGGAAACCACGGCAGATTTAACATTTGCCCTGTTGATGGCAACCGCGAGAAGGCTGGTGGAATCGTCTGAATATCTAAAAAGCGGCAAGTGGGAAACATGGTCGCCTCTGCAGCTGACCGGAGTCGATATTTATGGATCGACCTTGGGCATTATCGGAATGGGCAGAATCGGGGAGGCTGTTGCAAGACGTGCCAGAGGCTTTGACATGAAGGTTCTGTATCACAACCGTTCCAGGAAGCCGGAGGCCGAACAGGCGCTTGGTGTACAATATGCAGGATTTGAGGAAATCTTGCAGAAATCCGATTTCCTATGCCTCCTCCTTCCATACAGCAGGGAGGTTCACCATCTCATCTCTTACAAGGAACTGAACCTGATGAAAAAGACCGCTGTCCTGATCAATACGGCACGCGGAGGAATTGTAAATGAAGAGGCCCTCTGCAAGGCACTGATAGCCGGGAACATTTGGGCAGCGGGACTTGACGTATTTGAACAGGAACCCATCTCGCAGGCAAATCCCTTGCTGACTCTGCCTAATATCGTGACTCTCCCGCACATTGGAAGTGCGAGCATCCAAACAAGAATGAATATGGCCAAGCTTGCAGCGAACAACTTAATACACTTTTTCAACGGAACAGGCATGGAAAAGAGGGTCAATTGAAGGGTATTGAACCAAAAAAATACAGATTTTCCTTATAGAAAAGGGCTGTATTTTATTTTTTTAACAAGCTCCTGTATTTTTTCCTCCAAATGGGGTAAAGCTAACTAACTTATTTACACCAGGGAGGTCACAAATTTGGAAGAACGAACGAAGCTGGACAGGACATTTAAACCGCACTGGGTTTGGGCGATTGCACTGGGATCCTCCATCGGCTGGGGATGCTTTGTATTGCCGGCAGAATGGATAGGAACGGCGGGTCCCCTCGGAGCCATCATCGGGCTGCTGATCGGTGCGCTCCTGATGATGGTCATCTCGGTAAGCTATGGATATATGATTGAAAAATATCCTGTATCTGGCGGAGAGTTTGCCTATGCTTATAAAGGATTTGGAAGAAATCATGCGTTCATATGCGGCTGGTTTTTAACATTGGGGTACATCAGCATTGTGGCATTGAATGCTTCAGCATTTTCGCTTTTATTTAAATTTACCGTTCCAAGTATCGTCAAGGTAGGTTATTTGTACGAAGTCAGCGGGTGGGACGTATATTTGGGGGAAATCGTCATAGCGAGCCTTTCATTGCTCGTCTTTGCCTACTTTAATATCAGGGGCTCCCAAATGTCAGGCCGTCTGCAATTCATCTTCTGCGTCATCCTTGTTGCAGGGGTGGTATTGCTCGCAGTCAGCATGGCTTTGAATCCTGCAACTGAATTCTCCAACTTAAATCCGCTGTTTAAACCTGGAATTCCGGCCATCAGCGGAATATTGGCCATCGTTGCCATCGCGCCTTGGGCATTTGTCGGGTTTGACAATATTCCGCAGGCCGCAGAGGAATTCAATTTTTCTCCTAAAAAAGCATTTGGCCTTATCATTTGGTCGCTCATTTTTGCCGGATCCCTTTATGCCCTGATGATTGTAGTGACGTCGCTTTCCATACCATGGCAGCAGCTGCTTGCAGGGAAACCGGTATGGGGGACAGGGGAAGTGGTATCAGGTTCTTTAGGGATCATCGGAATGATCATGCTGGCCATATCCCTTTGTATGGGAGTCTTCACTGGCCTTAACGGCTTTATTGTCTCGTCCAGCCGTCTGATGTTCGCAATGGCCAGGGCCAAAATTTTGCCTTCCATTTTTGCCAAGGTCCATCCTAAATACGGAACACCATATGTTGGAGTTCTTTTCACCACATTCGTTTGTCTCTTTGCACCGTGGTTTGGCCGCCAGGCTCTGCTGTGGGTTGTCGACATGGCTTCCATTGGGGTAACCATTGCCTACTTCTACACATGCTTTGCGGCTTTCAGGCTCATGAAAAAGGACCCGGAAGCGACCACAGTGAAGAGAGGGGTTTCCATGGCTGGCGCAGTTCTCGGTGTCGCCTTCGCCGCCTTGCTGCTCGTACCCGGTTCCCCTGCACAGCTCTCCATGCCATCACTCATTGCACTGGCTGTCTGGGTCGGTTTAGGCGGAATCTTCTACTTGATCAACCAAAAGGAGTTTTCCTCGATTCCAAAAGCAGAGCTTGATTACTATATTTTGGGCCATAAACCAAAGGAAAAGAAAACATCCAAAAAGAGGGTATGGTTACCGAGAGAAACCTCCGTTTAAACCTGAATATCCGCATTCCCGCTTGCCGTAGCAAGTTGAAATGCGGATGTTTTTTTATTTGGCAGTCGGAAATACCCGTTCTACCGATTCACGGAACTCACCGAAAAATCCGCTGACTGGTCGTCCGTTTCGGATGTCCTCCCTAAAGCCCCTCATTCGGTCATAAAAATCAGGGTTGATGGATACATACACATTATCAATATCTTTCACTGTGTCGCGTGCATGTCCGGATATTTTTTCTTCCAGGTCACTGGTAAGCTTATTGTTTTCATTGTTGTCCAGCTTCACCGCTACATAGGCACTTTTCCCCGACACAATCACACTTGCCCTGTCCACTTCTTCCAACCTTTCAATCCTGTCAGCGGCATCATCTGCCACCTCCATGCGATTATCGTCCCGGTTGCCTTTGTCAGCGCCCTCATCATTTTGAGCTCCGCCGTGCTGATTA
>DATBUB010000182.1:0-2226 GCA_036516555.1 Bacillaceae bacterium | reverse complement strand
CTGATGAGCGGGTAACTCAAACAAACGCAGTTCCGGAAGGGGCCGCGTTTGTTTTTTAACCAAGTATAGGGATGTGACGCCAATGAAAATCCTTGTAATAGAAGATAATGAGAGTGTGTCCTCTATGATTGAGATGTTTTTTGCAAAAGAGGGCATAGAGGGGGCATTTGTCACGGATGGACTGGAAGGTTACCAGTTTGCCAGAAATCAGGAGTGGGACTGCCTGATCATCGACTGGATGCTGCCCGGTATGGATGGAATGGCGATCTGCCGGAAACTGAGGCAGGAAAAGCGGACGGTGCCCATCATCATGCTGACGGCAAAGGACAGTGAATCCGACCAGGTCCTCGGCCTGGAAATGGGGGCGGATGATTATGTCACAAAGCCCTTCAGCCCGCTTGCCCTTATGGCGCGGATTAAGGCCGTGACGCGGCGGTACCAGCAGCAGGCGCCTGTTTCGGACGCCCATATCATTAGAACTGCCCGCCTAAGCATCAATAAGGATACCAGGGAAGTTTTGCTCGACGGCCGCCCCGTCACAAGCCTGACACCGAAGGAATTCGATTTGCTCTACCATTTTGCCCAGCATCCGAAACAGGTGTTCACCCGTGACCAGCTGCTCGAAAAGGTATGGGGCTATCAGTTTTACGGAGATGACCGGACTGTAGATGTCCATATTAAAAGGCTGCGCAGCAAAATTGGTTCGGCAGACCATCCCTTCCTCCATACGGTGTGGGGTGTCGGTTATAAGTTTGATGAAGGGTCTGGTGCGGCTGAAGTGCCTTCGGCGAAGGAGGACGGCGAATTGCGAGAAAGTGGTATGGGAGCGCGAGTAAATGGAGCAGAATCGCGAGTAAGTGGGCCGGAATCGCGAGTAAGTGATCAACAATCGCGAATAAGCATGCTTCAGCGACAAGATGCTGGGCGAAGAACGCTTCAAAACAATGAATCGGTAATAAACTCCGAACAATCGGTAATAAACAGCCCACACCCCCGCTCGGACGAAAATACAGGACAAAATAGCGCTGACAAAGTTCAAAACAATGTTCCAAATAAAGTTCAAAACAAAGTCCATATGCTTTCCAACAATCAGCAAAGACAAGGAAGCCGCCATCCTGAACCCCCGCATGGCAGGGGAAAATGAAGATAAAATACTTATATCAGCAGCTTGTCAGCCATGTAAGTGTCATTATTCTTGCTTTTTTAATACTGAGTCTTTTGTTTTCGCAATTTGTGGAGCGGCTTGTTTATGAGAATAAGGCGGACGAACTGGTGTCGTACGGCCATAACATTTTGCGGGAAGTGAAACGGAGCGGGACCGGCACGGGTCAGGTGCTGAATGAATATGGTCGCGTATTGGGGGGCAGAGATATCCAATACAGTTTGTTTGATGAAAATTCAGCCATCATTTATTCCTCGGGGGAAGGAGGTCCGCTCATTTCATTGCGGGATGAGGAGTGGCAGAAAATAAAGAACGGCCAGACGGTCATTGTGAGGCAGGACTTTAAACGCTTTGAGGAAGGGGTCACTTTTGTGCTGCTTCCTTATGTTCAAAATGAAATGTTCGTCGGGGGCATTCTGCTGGCATCCCCGATCAAGGGTTCGCGCGAGGTCATCTCTCAAATTAATCAATATTTATGGTATACCGTCCTGATAGCGGTCGTGGCAGCTTTGCTTCTCAGCTGGGTCCTCGCCAAGTTCCATGTTAAACGGATCAAACGGATTCAGGAAGCGACCTCCTTAGTGTCTTCGGGAGATTACTCCGTGCGGCTTCCGGCCTCCCACTTTGATGAAATCGGAGAGCTGTCCGGTGATTTTAACCATATGGTCGGAAAACTGGATGAATCTATGGAGGAAATAGAAAACCTGGAGAACCGGAGGCGGCAGTTCATGGCGGATGTTTCCCATGAATTGAGAACTCCGCTGACCACCATAAGCGGTATTATAGAAGGAATACGAAACGATATGATTCCAGAAGAAGAGAAGGCGCGCGGAATGGAGCTCGCCAGCAAGGAAACAAAGCGGCTGATCCGGCTCGTCAATGAAAATCTTGATTATGAAAAAATTAGGTCCAACCAGGTGAAGCTTTATAAGCAAGATATCCAGCTTGCAGAACTGTTAGAAATCATCCGGGATCAACTGGAGCCGCTGGCCTCAGAAAAAAACAATGACATGATTGTGGAGGCAGATCAGGATGACTTCGTATATGCCGATTACGACAGGCTG
>DATBUB010000181.1:0-1578 GCA_036516555.1 Bacillaceae bacterium | reverse complement strand
ACATGGTTTGCCATGCTGTTCAGCGCCGGCATGGGAATCGGGCTCGTGTTCTGGGGTGCAGCGGAACCCCTGTCGCACTTCGCTATCCATCCGCCATTATCTGAGCCAGGGTCTAATGCTGCATTAAAAGAAAGCATGAGGTTTACTTTTTTCCATTGGGGGATTCATGCATGGGCCATTTATGGACTTGTAGCCCTCAGCCTTGCCTACTTCAATTTCCGGAAGGACCAGCCGGGTCTCATCAGTGCCACGCTGGGCCCGCTTCTTGGAAAGTACTCCAAGAGCAGGGTGGCGAACCTGATCGACATTATCGCTGTAACTGCCACCGTCATTGGCGTCGCCACAACACTTGGATTCGGAGCGACCCAAATCAATGGGGGACTCGCCTATTTGTTCGGCATTCCAAACAACTTCTTTGTCCAGCTGATTATCATTGCCATTGTGACCGTCCTGTTCCTGCTTTCTGCAAGATCCGGGCTAAGCAAGGGGATTAAATATTTGAGCAATGCCAATATGCTGTTAGCCGTCCTTTTGCTGGTGCTTGTATTTATCATTGGACCCGGACTGTTCATCTTGAACTTCTTTACGGATACACTGGGAGCCTATATTCAGAATATCCTCGGAATGAGTTTCCGGATTGCCCCTTTGGAGGAGTCACACAGGGAATGGATCAACGATTGGACCATTTTTTATTGGGCATGGTGGATCTCCTGGTCGCCTTTCGTTGGAATATTCATCGCACGTGTATCGAGAGGGCGTACCATCCGGGAATTCTTGATTGGTGTCATCCTGCTGCCAACCTTTGTCAGCTTTATTTGGTTTGCCGTTTTCGGGTCCACTGCCATTTCCATTCATCAAGCAGCTTCGCTGGATCTGGCAAATCTGGCCACCGAAGAAATATTATTCTCCGTTTTTAACCAAATGCCCTTTTCATTACTGCTGTCAATTGTAGCTATCCTTTTGATCGGAACCTTTTTTATCACCTCTGCAGACTCCGCCACTTTTGTCTTAGCCATGCAGACAACGTACGGCTCACTGACTCCTGATAATAAGGTGAAATTAGCGTGGGGACTCATCCTGGCTGCCATGGCTGCCATCCTGCTTTACAGCGGGGGCTTGCAGGCTCTGCAGAATGCGCTGATTATTGCCGCCTTTCCATTCTCATTCATCATGATCCTCATGATGATTTCACTCTATAAAGCGTTGAACAGGGAAAAACGTGAGCTGGGCTTGGTCCTTAGACCAAAGGAGAAAAAGAAAAAGGGAACAGTTCCACAAGCATTGCGCCATGAGTAAAGACCAAACTCCGGGATGTGCCTTTATGGCACCGTATCCCGGAGTTATTTATTTTTTATATCTTTGATGAATATTATTGAGTTTGTACGTTCCCGCCTCACTGAATTCATACAATTCCATAGACAGTGCCAAATACCTTTTTGAAAACAGGTCTGAAAAGTGCTCTTTCATGACTTCAAACAATTTGTCACAAGCAGCCTTTTTTGCTTCTTCGGCCCTTCCCGAACCGATCTTTAATGTGACGTGGACAAACGCATCGTCCCCTGTTCCATCTGCGATAAA
>DATBUB010000180.1:0-4494 GCA_036516555.1 Bacillaceae bacterium | reverse complement strand
CTGTTCCGCAATTATGATGCGGAGTTCCGCAATAAAAAGAACTTCCGCAATCGATAGCCAAAGTTCCGCAATTGTTCCTGGAACTTCCGCAAATCCGGTTAGAAGTTCCGCAATTATGATGCGGAGTTCCGCAATTATGATGCGGAGTTCCGCAATAAAAGAAAGTTCCGCAATTGATGGCTGAAGTTCCGCAATTGTCCCTGGAACATCCGCAATTCCGCTTAGAAGTTCCGCAATTATGATGTGAAGTTCCGCAATAAAAAGAACTTCCGCAATGAATGGCCAGAGTTCTGCAATTGTCCCTGGAACATCCGCAATTCCGGATAGAAGTTCCGCAATTATGATGCGGAGTCCCGCAATAAAGAGAACTTCCGCAATCGATGGCCAAAGTTCCGCAATTGTCCTTGGAACTTCCGCAATTCCGGATAGAAGTTCTGCATTTATGAGGCGGAGTTCCGCAATAAAAAGAACTTCCGCAATGGATGGCCAAAGTTCCGCAATTGTTCCTGGAAGTTCCGCAATAAAGGCGGGTTTTTTATAAAAAAGATCTTCGCGCTTCTGTTGCTGGTGTTGCTGCTGGCAGGCTGCACGAGTGATGGCAAACGAACCATATTGATTGAAAAGCGGATGGAAGATGGCACTTATGGGGATTATGAAAAAGTTACAAACAAGGAAAAGGTTTCGGCAGCCTGGAAAATCATAGAGGAAGCGAATTGGGAAAACATGAAAGCCGAGATGGAAAGGCCGCCCGATTACCGATTTGGTTTTTCGTACGAAAATGCCCAGTCAGAAGCAAAGTCTGCTTCCTATTCCGTTTGGATTACTGTTGAAAAAGAGTCATTGGAATTGTCCCAGGACAATGTACGCTACGTTCATTTAAACAAAGAGGACTCCAATAAATTGTTTGAAGCCATAACAGGAACGGCCCTTTCAGAGGTGAGATAAAAAAACAGGGACATCCATAAATGGGTGTCCCTGAACACATTTTATTCCTCCGAAAACATATACTCTTTTTTCTTCAGCGAGATATTCAAGATCAGACTAATACCCATCATCGTTGCCATGACGGAGCTTCCACCGTAGCTCATCAGCGGCAGAGGAATCCCTGTGATGGGAATGAGTCCGATGACCATGCCGATATTTTGAAAAATGTGAAAGGCCAGCAATGCCGCCACACCCGTACAGATAAAAGCTTCAAAATAACGTGAATAGAGGGCGATGGCCACAATCCGATAAATGATAAGGAAGTAGAGGCCGATCAGTGCGGAAGCCCCGATAAAGCCGAACTCTTCGGCAAAAATGGAGAAAATGAAATCCGTATGTGCCTCTGGAATATAGACATTGCTCTGGCCGAACCCTTTTCCGGACGTCATCCCGGAGCCCACAGCCAAGATGGACTGCTTCAGCTGATACCCAATCCCTTCCCCCGTGCCAAACGGGTCAAGCCAGGCATGGATGCGGTTTAGCTGGTACTGGTCAAGGAACTTCAGCAAAAGATCAGGGTCGCGCATATAGATCAGAACCAGCGACACCAGAGTGACAGTTCCAATAAGGACAAATGTGAAGATGATTCTCCAATTGATCCCCGATACAAGGACTATCCCCATGGTAATCACAAACATGACCAGTGAAGTGCCAAAATCGTTTTGCATATAGGTCAGGCAGATGGGGATAAGCGCAATGATACCGACTTTAAAAAGCAGGAAGAAATCAGATTGGATAAGGCCGATTGTATACTTTTCGTAATGCTTCGTCACGGTAAAAGCCAGCATCATAATCAGGAAAATTTTCATGAACTCGGAAGGCTGCAGTGATGCAAAACCCGGCACGACAATCCATGATTTTGCCCCTTTGATGGTGGGGGCAATTTTTTCCGGTGCGACCAGCACAAAAATCAGCAATAGGATGCCAGACAGGTAGATGTATGGCGTCAGGCGCATAATCGATTCAAGGTCAAAAAAGAAAATGAAAAACATGATTACCAAGCTGATTGCGAACCACATAATTTGTTTTTTAAAATAGTTCTCATCTAAATGAACATATTTTTGTGCGCTGTACAGGGCGGCACAGCAAAAAATCATGATGGTTAAAGTAAATAAGAGTAATGGCGTATCAAAGAAGTCTCTCCGTTTTTCCATATAATCACCACATTATCCTACGCTTCACAGCATATAAATGCACACGCATCTTTCCAATATTGCTCTTTTATATAAAAATATGTAACATCATTTTAACACAATTGGTAATGTCCTGATCGGAATAGCACTGCGGAACGGAGATTTAAGGGAGGGCTGCTGGCAGACCTCTCAATTTCAAGCATTATAAAAATATGTAACCGACTTCCAGTTTGAATCGTCAAAGGAGTAAGAAAGGGGGCTGACCATGGAAGAGCTGAATCCGCAAATGCGGGACCATGATGAGAGGATTGAATCCATCATGAATGATTATGGTGAAGAGATAAAGCGGCTTGTGTATACGTATGTGAAAAGTCACTCTGCCGCAGAAGATATAACGCAGGAAGTATTTCTGACAGTATATTTGAAGCTTGATACATTCACCGGAAAGTCTTCTCTGAAGACCTGGGTTTATTCCATTGCCATCAATAAGTCCAAGGATTACTTGCGAAGCTGGCATGTGAAGAAGGTGACGTATAAAGAAAGTATCCTGGAGCTGTTGAAGTCTAGCAAGCAAGGCCCCGACCATGAGACCATGGCCAAAATGAGCAGGGAAGAGATTGCCCACAAGGTACTCGAACTACCGATCAAATATCGGGAAGTCATTTTGTTATTTTACTATAAAAGCTTATCCATTCAGGAAGTGAGCGCGGTCCTTGGCATCAGTGAAAATACGGTGAAAATCAGGCTTCACCGGGGGCGGGAAAAACTTCGCAAACCCTTGCAATTCTTAGAAAGAGGTGAATTCAATGGATGAGAACTTGAGGAACCTGAAGCACAATCTCGATCCAGTCATCTCCCCTAAAAAATACTTTACTGAAAGGGAAAAGCAGCGGATCAGAAGTGAAATAGCACAGCTGAAACGAATGGGTCCAGTGAAGAGAAAAAGGAAATTTTATATACCGGAAATGCTTACCGCCATAACGGTGTGTGTCTTCCTAGCGCTGATTGGCGGAATCGTGGGAAAGGAGGCTGGACTTTTTACAAAAGAAGGCTCAGCTAAGCCGCCGCAAACTGCGACTCCGGTAAAAGAGAAGAATGAAAACATGTTTGACCCTGAGGAATTGAAACAAGGGGAAAAGATATTGAATTTCGAGGTCAAAAAGATTGAATTTGGGGCAAAGCACTTCCCGGCGGCTTCGTTCACTGCCATTTTCAACGGAAAGGTTACACTCAGCGGAGAGTTGGAATATGTCGATGCCAGCGGAGAACATTTTCCCGGAGAAATTGTTTTTCATCCGAGCAAGGAGGCGTTAGAAAAGCTTCCTCAGCCAAAAGGCATCCAGCGGTCCCCCATCATTTATTTTAACAACTTCTTGGATAACCAGGAGCAGATAAGAGAAGTTACGGGTCTGAAAGAAGGCGAGAAAGCAGAAGCAACGGTCACGCTGAACCAATACCACCTGATGTACAACAAGATCCCGGAAAACGTCGATTACGGCAATGTCACTGAGGTTAACGGCCATCCAGTGAAGGTTCTATATGTGGGAGGGAACACGGGTGTGGCAGAAGAGGTCATCCCCGAATACGACCTCGTTCCCGAACACCTAGCCGAAGCCTATCATCAATATAGCCAGGATTGGGATACGGGTCGGCTGAAGGGGCTGGAGCCGCAGGATATCTTCCTCATGTTTTGGCAAGCGGTGGATCTTGGAGACAAGGCAACCGTTTACAGTCTGCTGCATCCTTCAGCAACAACACTCCCTTCCTATCAGGAATTTGCGGACCGGGTCTATGACAGCAAGGCAAAAGAATTTCAAACTCTTTTGTATAAAATGAAAGAAGAGGGGATGAAAGATCCCACAGTGATGGCCGAGGAAGATTCGGCAAATCTTCGGGTGGGGGATAAGCTTTTCTTTGAACTCCGCAAAGATGAAGATGGAGTATGGAGAATGGTATATTTATTGGAGTAAGATGCGAGCAGAAGAGAACCCAGGGATAATCATGGGTTCTTTTTTTGATATTCCACAAGGAGTTTAGCCTTATTTCTTTTTCAATTTTATATTTGTTTCTATGATAATCGGCAAAAATTCGCAAATAGCAATAATATTTTGTTCAAAAAATAGATTAAATTCTAAAGATATTGAAAATATAAATGATTCTTTGATAGCATTCTAAGTGAGACGTCTCAATGGTAAGGATTGAAAAAAGGGGAATTAACCCTTTTGTGTAAAAATGTCAAATTATTGGAGGGATTATAAGTGAGGAATAAGGTACTTGCCTTAACGATGGGATTATCACTTTTAATGAGTCCAGTTGCCACATTTGCCGCCAATGGAACCACGGGCGTCATGGATTCCGATCCAAGCGTCAGCCAAGA
>DATBUB010000179.1:0-2240 GCA_036516555.1 Bacillaceae bacterium | reverse complement strand
ATGGATTTAAGGACAACGTTGCCTGTAAAACCATCGGTGACTACAACATCCGCCACTCCGTCGAGCAACTCCCTGGCCTCAATGTTGCCAATAAAATGAAGGTCAGCCGTTTTCAATAATTCATGTGCCTTTTTTGTCAATTCATTCCCTTTTTTCTCCTCAGAACCGATGTTTAGCAATGCGACCCTCGGACGCTGGATATTCCGAACTTTTTCAGCATATATGCTTCCCATGATTCCATACTGCAGAAGATGTTCAGGCTTGGCATCAGCATTGGCTCCAAGATCCAGCATGACAAAGCCCCGCCCATCAAGTGTGGGCAGAGTCGGCGCAAGCGCCGGCCTCTCGATGCCTTCAATCCTTCCCACAACAAAAAGTCCGGCAGCCATAAGCGCTCCCGTATTCCCTGCGGATATACACGCATCCGCCTCTCCATCGGCAACCGACTGGGCCATCCGGACCATGGAGGCATCTTTTTTTCTCCTCACAGCACGGACCGGTTCATCGGCCGCATCAATGGTTTCTGTTGTATGCACGATATGTATGCGGCTGTTTTTATCAGCCAATGGTTCAATTTGGGCAGAATCCCCATACAAAAAGAATTCAGTATCAGGAAAATCCTTCACCGCCCGATTCACACCCAAAATGATTTCCTTTGGTGCATGGTCTCCGCCCATGGCGTCTATTGCTATTCTCATATTGTTTTCACCCTTTTATGATTGACTGGAACGAAACATTTCAAATTCACCTTTGAAAGCAAGCTCCTGACCTACATAGCTGTCCACATCCACAATAGTCCTCTCCCTATTTGGGCTTTCACCCCGGACCCTCGCTTTTGCAACCACTCTCTCCCCCGCTTTGACCGGGCGGGTGAAATGGATTTTCACCTTTACCGTCAACGCCAGTTCATCATTGATGACGGCGACGGCAAGGGAATTTGCCTGTGCAAATAAGTGGTGACCCCTTGCAATGGAATTTCTCTTAAATACATGCTCTTCTTTTACATCAAAAATTGAAATGGCATTATGGTCCAGTTCAATATCAATGATCTCACCGATGACTTCATCGATGGGAAGGGATCTTACTTCATCCGCAACATGCTTTTCGGCCACAGTTTTGATCCTTTCCCTCAGCTCAGGGATCGCAAGTTCCAGCCGGTCAAGCCTGATGGTCTGGACACTGACTGAAAATTGCCCAGCCAGCTCCTCGTCTGTGACAAACGGATTCTCCGAAATGGTCTTCCGCAGCTTCTGCTGACGCTCTTTTTTGGTTAGCCTCATTATGTATCAACACCATTCTCGATATTAAGACTAGGTATTAATAGTAGTATATAAAAAGAAGGGGCGGGGTGCAACCATTTTTATGCACCCTCCCCTTCCTAATCAAGCTTCTCACCGGACATTGCCCCCGATTCTTCCAAGTACTTCCTCATATGTTCATACTCGGGTTTTTCCCAGAAATCCTTTTGCTCTATCAGCATGGCAGCATCTGCCCTGGCTGTTTCAAGCGCACGGTAGTCGTGAACCATATCTGCAACTTTAAACTCAGGAAGCCCGCTTTGCTTTTTGCCAAAGAAGTCCCCTGGCCCCCTAAGCTCCAAATCACGCTCACTCAGCACAAAACCATCATTTGTCTCCGTCATGATCCTCATGCGCTCCTTGCCGATTTCCGTCTTGGGATCAGCAAGAAGAATGCAGTATGATTGGCTGCTGCCCCTGCCCACACGGCCGCGGAGCTGGTGAAGCTGGGAAAGGCCGAACCGTTCAGCATCGTAGATGACCATCATGGTGGCATTCGGAACATTGACTCCCACTTCGACCACTGTGGTGGAAACAAGCAGCTGAATCTCGTTTCTGCTGAATGCTTTCATCACTTCTTCTTTTTCCTGTGAAGGAAGGCGGCCATGCATGAGACCGGTTCTGTATCTTCCTTGAAAATGGGTGGAAAGCATATCATGCAGATCGATGGCATTTTGCACATCCAGCTTTTCCGATTCTTCGATGAGGGGGCAGATGACATATGCCTGCCTCCCCTTGTCAAGCTCTTTCTGAATGAAGCCAAGAACCCGCTCGATCATCTCATGCTTGACCCAATATGTTTCGATCGGCTTTCTTCCTGCCGGCATTTCGTCTATGACGGAAACATCCATTTCTCCGAAAACGGTGATGGCAAGCGTTCTTGGGATGGGAGTGGCGGTCATGAACAATACATCTGGGTTTTTCCCTTTTTTCCTGAGGGCG
>DATBUB010000178.1:0-6736 GCA_036516555.1 Bacillaceae bacterium | reverse complement strand
TGCGGATACGGGGTAAAAGTGTGTGGATCGGACCTGGGAATGTGCGCTTTCCTAAAATGTGCGGATCAGCCCCCGGGATGTTCACCTTCCCAAAAGTGAGCCCTCACATGCATGTGACAACAATGTCACATGCTTTTGTGATTTGTTCGGAGAAACGAAGGAAGAGAGTTCCAGGCCTTTTTATAATAGGGGTATCAATAAAAAGGAGCATGAGTCCATGAAGATTTTAGAAGCCTTGAAGATTCATAAAAGCTACGGAAATAAATTAAATAGACAGGAGGTGCTGAAAGGGATTGATATCAGCATCGGCAAGGGGGAGTTCGTGAGCATCATGGGGGCATCCGGCTCAGGTAAAACGACCTTGCTGAACGTACTGTCTTCCATCGACCGGGTCAGCCACGGTTCCATCAAGATCGAAGGGAAAGAGATGACCCAAATGAAGGAAAAGCAGCTCGCCGAGTTCCGGAAGAACCATCTCGGGTTCATTTTTCAGGAGTACAACCTGCTGGATACGCTCACGGTAAAGGAGAACATCCTGTTGCCGCTGTCCATTACGAAAACACCGAAAAGAGCAGCTGAGGATATGTTCCGCACACTAGCCGAAGAGCTGGGCATTTACGAGATTAAAGACAAATATCCGAATGAAATTTCCGGAGGGCAAAAGCAGCGCACATCCGCTGCAAGGGCCTTCATCCATGAGCCGAGCATCATTTTTGCGGATGAGCCGACAGGTGCGCTTGATTCGAAATCCGCTTCCGACCTTTTAAACAAGCTAAGCGACCTCAACCAAAAACGGGAAGCCACCATCGTAATGGTCACCCACGATCCAGTGGCGGCCAGCTATTGCAGCCGCGTCGTTTTCATCAAAGACGGGCAGATTTACACCCAGCTGAACAGGGGCGATCAGGAAAGGCAAACCTTCTTCCAAGATATTATGAAGACGCAAGGCGTTTTGGGCGGTGTGCAGCATGAACGTTAACCAGCTCATTTACCGCAACCTGAAGAAAAACCTGAAAAATTACTTCCTGTACGTGTTTGCCCTTATGTTCAGCGTGGGTCTTTACTTTGCCTTTGTCACACTGCAGTATGACCCGGCCATGGACGAAGCGAAAGGGTCCATTAAAGGGGGTGCGGCACTCCGGGCTGCCTCCATCCTGCTTGTCGCCATTGTGACGATTTTCCTGCTGTATGCCAATAACATTTTCATCAAAAGGCGCAGCAAGGAAATCGGGTTGTTCCAGCTGATCGGGATGACGAAAAACAAAATTTTTAACATACTGACAGCCGAGAACTTTATTCTTTATTTCGGGTCCATGCTTCTTGGCATCTTTGTCGGATTCTCCTTTTCAAAACTGATCATGATGATCCTGCTTAAAACAACAGGCGTTGAGGATATTGCTTCCCTGCGTTTTTCGGGGCAAGCCCTTGTTCAAACACTCATCGTCTTTACCATCGTCTACCTGCTGATCATGGGGATGAATTATTTTTTCATCAAAAAGCAAAGCATCCTGTCACTGTTCCGAGTCACGTCCTCCACGGAGGGCAAATTGAAAAAGATGTCCTGGTTTGAAGTGGTCATTGGAACACTGGGCATTGTTCTTATCGTGACAGGCTATTATATTTCATCCAAGCTGTTTAGCGGGGACTTTGTCACCATGATTGAGCTGTTTCTGGCGATGGCTTCGATTCTGGCGTCCGTCATCATTGGAACCTACCTTTTTTACAAAGGGTCTGTCAGCTTCATCGCCAATCTGATCCGGAAAAAGAAAGGGGGATACCTGAATATCAACGAGGTAATGTCCCTTTCCTCAATCATGTTCCGGATGAAGTCGAATGCCTTGCTGTTGACAGTGATTACGACCGTATCGGCCCTTGCTATTGGCTTGCTGTCTTTGAGCTACATCTCCTATTACTCGGCGGAAAAAACGGCCCAGCAGCATGTGCCATCGGATTTTGCCATCACGGATGCGCATGAGGCGGACCGTTTCACTGATACGCTGGAGGCGAAGGGCATTCCTTACAGCCAGAAAAGAATCGATGTCATCCAGGTAGATGTCGATGTAGAAAAAATCATGGAATCCAAGATAGAAGGGGTAAACTTTGACCCCAGTCTAATGACGTTAACGGTCATCAGCGACAAGTCGGTGGAAAACATCGAGGTTTCTCCAGGCGAAGCCTATTTTGCAGGGTATAACGATTTGATGCAAAAGTTCATGCCGATGAAGGATTCCGGGAATATCGAGTTTAAAGGAAAGACTGAAACGACCCCCCATAAATATGTGGGCATGAAGAAAGATCACCTTGTATCATGGTATTTCACAGATGGCGGCTTGCCTGTCGCGATTGTGGAT
Organism: Bacillaceae bacterium; assembly: GCA_036516555.1. Taxonomy (GTDB): domain Bacteria; phylum Bacillota; class Bacilli; order Bacillales; family Bacillaceae_C; genus DATBUB01. The sequence goes on along the minus strand of DATBUB010000178.1, from coordinate 4,385 downwards.
GATGCGATTTATGAAAAATTGAAACAGGATTTGAAGCCCGAGCTTCAAAAGATGTCCTCCGTCTATATCGGAATCGACATCAGCGATGAGAAACAGCTCGAGGAAGCCAATGATCTGTTCGAAAAAGCCGGTTTAACCGGGATGCAGCATGATTCTCAGCTTGACATGTTCCAGGCGCAAAAAAAGAATATGGGGCTCGCCATGTTCATCGTCGGCTTCTTGGGACTTACCTTCCTCATCACCTCTGGATGCATCCTGTACTTTAAACAGATGGATGAAGGAGAGGGCGAAAAGCCGAATTACACCATCCTGAGAAAGCTTGGCTACACACAGGGCGATCTGCTGAAAGGCATCCAAATCAAGCAAATGTACAACTTCGGGATTCCCCTGATCATCGGATTATCCCACAGCTACTTTGCCGTCCAGTCAGGATGGTTCCTGTTCGGAGCCGAAGTTTGGACCCCCATGATCATCGTGATGGTCCTCTACACGGCGCTTTACTCCATTTTCGGCATACTGTCCGTACTGTATTATAAAAAAGTGATTAAATCAGCGCTTTAATCAAGAAAAGCTCCAGTTCCGCGTGGCTGGAGCTTTTTCTCTACCATTATTCATTATGTTCGTGCAAAGTCACATTTTCGATATAGTTGATGAATCTCCTCAGTTCTTTGGCCTGTGCCCTGTTAAGGTCGCCGTTTTCAAACATGCGATGGATTTCAGAGCGCTGGATGTCCATGACTTTGATGCGGAGCTCCTCTTTTTGCTCCTCGCTTTTTTCATCATAACGCAGGGCAGGCCGCTTTAAGCCGGCAATCGCTTTTTTGTAATCCAATATCACGGCGTGGACCAAATCTGGCCTGTCATGCCTCTTGGCCAAATCCTCCAATGCGCGGGATGCCGCCTGCAAAGCCTTAAGGTGGATGTCCTTTCCGTGCCGGAGTTTTGCAAGCCGGGCTTCCTCCTCATGTTTGTATGGACCCCTGAACCGTCTCCATCCTCTGAGCATTTTTCCGATAAGAAACATCGTTCCTGTGCGGGCATTTTGCGAGAGGGCGTCTTCCCGATGGTCCAGGAAGTTTTCAAAAGTTACAAAGACCTCCTCGTCCATCCCTTGAGCCTCTCTCAGAGTATGAATGAATTTTCTTTCCTCCCTTAACGCCAGGAGGCGCACTTCCGTCAAGAGTTGCCGGTCATGGCTCGTATCGATGGCTGCAGCTTCAGTGTCAGGCTGTATCCGTTTAAACAGCCTTTTGTACTCGTCGATCAATTTATAAGCGACAGGCTCATTTTCCTCATTCATTTCCAGCCTGATTTTCTTAATGGCCGCCAAAAGCAGCTGACTCTTTGCTTTGCTTATGACTCTTTCATCCTGCTGTTCCCCTTTAGTTGCTTCCCTTTCGCTCAATAGTGGCAGGAACACTGTCGCCACAACCAATGTGAAGAGAATGACTCCCGCTGCCAGAAAAAGAATCAGAGAACGCTCAGGGAAGGCAGCACCTGTTTTAATGAAATAAGGGATGGACAAAACTCCCGCCATCGTAACAGCTCCGCGGACGCCTGTCAGACTGATGAACATGGTGGTTTTCAGGTCTGGTCTATCCGCATCCTTTCTTTTTTTCAAATGGTATTCATATGCAGAAAACAAATAGGACCACACAAAGCGGATGCCCAAAATGGCAATCCCGATCGCGGCTACATAACCAATAGCCCGCCAGTTTCCAATGTTCGGATTCGCTACTGTCTCCATCATTGAGGAAGGAATATTGAGGCCCAAAAGCAGAAAAACAATGCCGTTTAATATAAAGAGTACGATGGACCAGCTGCTTTCCGTCAGCACTTCCTCTTCAGCCATCATGGTCTCGGTGCGCTCCCTCACCAAAGAATGAAGGATGCCCGCGACAACAACCGCTATCACCCCGGAAGCGTGCAGCAGGTGTTCTGTGACCATGAAAATGATGAAAGGAGACAATATTTGAAGAAGCGAATGGAACGTTACATCATTGATGCCCTGCTTTCGCAGCGTAAACCGTATCCATGTGATGAGAAGACCAAAGACTACTCCCAGCAAGGCCCCTGCCAAGAACATATAAGTGAAATCAAATATGGCAGCCTTCAGGGAAAAATAGCCTGTCACAACCGCCGCCACTGCATAATTAAAGGCGACCAGCCCTGAAGCATCATTGATGAGGGATTCACCTCTGACAAGGTGCAGGACTCTCTCAGGAATCCGAATGCGTTTCGCAATCCCGTTCACCGCCACCGGATCTGTGGGCGATAAAATAGCCGCCAGCGCAAAGGCCGGAACAAGCGGAATATCGGGTACGAGCCAATGGATAAAATACCCTCCGCCGATGGCCGTAATGAGTACCAGAACCACTGCGTTCCCGAAGATGGGAGCCCTCATTTTCCATAACTCCTCCCGCGGAAAATGCCTCCCGTCGTTATATAAAAGCGGCGCCACAAACAGCAGCAGGAACCACTCCGTTTCAATTTCCAGGGATATTTCCCGAAAGATAAGTGCAATCATGACGCCGAAAGCAATCTGAATCAGCGCTGTAGGGATAAAAGGAATAAAGTGGCTGATTGTGTTGGAAATCAGCAAGCATTCGAGCAACAGCAGAATGGTCATCAATAAATCCACAAGTGCAGCACCCCTTTCTGAAGACCCAATCTTAAGTATTCCTTTATGTTAGTACCCTTATTATTTTTGTATCAAATCTTAAGATAGGAAAAAAAAGTGCCTCGTTCCGTATCATGTACGGAGCAGGCACTTGAATCCTTTCCCTTTCAGCTATATGATGCACGAAAGGAGTGAGAACGTTGAGTATACTTTTTCGTGTTGAGTTATATGTAAAAGGGATTGAACGGTCATTGCAGTTTTATCAGGACATCATCGGTTTGAAGCTCCACGGCAGAAATGAAAGATGCTTACGCTTCAATCATGATTGTTTTTCCTTATTGATTACTTCCGAGGATGTTTTGGATGACCAGCATTATTTTAACACAAGAGCCAAGAGCGATGTAAAAGGGAATGGATTTGAACTCATCATTGTGGTGGAAGATTTAGAAAAAGTATACAAGCGCTGCTTGGATCATGGTTATCCCATTGAGGCTGAGATTGAAACATATCCTTGGAAGATGAGGGGGTTCAAGGTTGCAGATCCGGATGGATATTTTCTTAGGATCACGTCAGCATAATCAAGGAAGAGGGAGACGTTATACCCCCTGCCATGCTGCATTGAAAGTTAAGTATGCTGCTCCTTCAGGGGCACATACAGGTCAACTTTGCATTTTCCTTCCGGGTCCTCGGCAGGATTGTTCATGTTGAATTCAAGATTATATCGGCTTGTATCCATGTTGTAGCCGCTCTCGGGAAGCCACTGCCCAAACATATGCTGATACGCCTGGTTCAGCTTGTCGGGTGTATCATAAAAAGGACACAAAGCATATAGTCCGCCGCCCAGCTTCTTGAATTGTACGTCTTCGTGCGCTTCCTTGCCGAATCCTTCCGGAATGGTTACGCAGGCGTCGTGCCTGCAATGGCTGCTTTCCACCGAAGCCGGGTCATCCAATGAGATACCGATATAATGCTGCTCAGGCGGAAACAGATCATTGCTTGCCGCCCAATAAAGGAGCTGGCCCCAGTGCTCTTGTGGCTCAAAATAGCTACCAACCCGCCTGATATAGGCTACTTCATATTCCGGCAATTCTGTTATACTAATTTTCACTGTATCATCCCCCAATAATAAATGTAGTTGCTCCACTTTCCCTTCGCCACTTTTGGTTACATTTCCTGTTGGCGATTGATATTTTTATGTGCCATGAAGAACAAAAGCCCCTGTATCGGTGACTGATACAGGGGCTTATTTTTTCATCGATGCTTTCTTCAGGATAATTTAGAATACCGGATTACCTTTTTAACCTATGAGAATGTCTATCTCATGGCCAATTTAAACGAAAAGCCCCGTTACTGTCCATAGCTGAGCTTTTACTGTCCATTCAAGGCAACTTACTGTCCATGACGTCCATTTTACTGGCCATTCATTGAAGTTATCTGGCCATTGACTACAATTCAGGACCTGCAATTTTCAGGTTTAAAAGTCATTCACATTCGCCAAACCTACAAGTCTTCCACCGGTCCAAACAGAATTTCCCGGATATCCTCCTCTGTCAGGAAAGAGGATGTGCTCCAATTTGTATCGATAATTTCTTCAATCAAATGCTTCTTTTTGGCTTGAAGCTCATTGATTTTATCTTCGATGGTGCCGCGGGCGACCAGCTTGATAACGTGAACGGTGTTTGCCTGGCCGATGCGATGAGCGCGGTCAGCGGCCTGTTCCTCGACCGCGGGATTCCACCACAGATCATAGAGGACCACAGTGTCC
>DATBUB010000177.1:0-12060 GCA_036516555.1 Bacillaceae bacterium | reverse complement strand
GTTGAAGTTAGCCGGTTCCAATATCGATTCCAAGATTCCAGGATCTTAAGGGCTATTCGGCTTTCCTTCACTTCTACTAAAAAATAGTAGCACAAAACCATGGCCATGGTCTGCGCTACTAATGTTAGTATGTTTTGTTTGCTTGCCTAAATCAGCCAAACAAGCCTTTAAAGAAGTTTGAAATGGATTCCATGAGCTTCTTAAAGAAATCCGCCACTCCATCCCAGAATCCTTTGTCACCCATCACATCTTCCATTTTCTTCTTGAGATCTTTTGTTATATCTTCAAGCTGCTGCTTAACATTGTCAAAGTCAATGTTGATCGACCTCATTTTATCGAATAAATCTACTAACAGCTGCCTGTCTTCCGGGCTCAGCTCAATCTTCAGCTTCTTCAGCTGTTCTTCCACGATTTGTTCTACTTCTTCCCTGGTTGCAGGGTTTTGCTCTGCAATGGCTTTTTTGATCTCCGTCATCAATTCGCCTGCTTTTTCTTTGTCCATTCCTTCTTTATCGGCCAAATCCGTTGCCAGGCTAAGCTCTTCATTCGCCACTTCCATGCGTTCTTTATCAAGGGTCACTCCCTTGCTTTCATATGCTTTATAAATGCCCACCAGAGCAGAATGCCCGCTCACCTTCACGGGAGATGCAACATCCACAGAAGCATTCTCCACTCCTGCCGTCAGCAGGGCGTTGGCATACATTTCGTCTGTCACCTGGGTGATATTCTCAGGAGTAACCCTCGTAATCACAAGGCCTGTTCCTTTTTCCTTCAGCGTGATTTTAGCCGAAGAAAACATCCGGGAATTTGGATTCCCGTCAATCAATCGGGCAAGGTCCTGGGCTGTAACGGTGATCTCATCCACAGTGGACGGATCATCAACCTTCAGCAGCTTTCTTACCTCTTCCTTTTGGGATTCGGTCAAGGTTTCCCCATATACCACGATCGGCAGGCCAAATTTCTCATCTATTCCCTTATCGCCATTATCAGCCAGAGCTGTGTCCGCAATACTAATCACAAGACCTAAAAATAACAAGGGCAGCACCCATATTTGAAGTAACCGTTTCATGTTCTCTCTCCCTCCGAGCATACAAAAAATCTTCTATTTTTTAAGCGGAAGCCGATCCAAATATTCGATCGCTTCCTTCATTGTTGCAACCGGAACAATTTTCACATAATAACCATGTTTACTTGCTTCTGCTTTCACGTCTTTTTCATTTGTATCACCAGGGTGAATATCAGCCGGGCAAAAAAAGATATCTACACCCGCTTTATGGACTGCGGCAATTTTCTCTTTGATTCCGCCAATCTGGCCGACATGTCCATCTTGGTCGATCGTACCTGTTCCAGCCACTTCATAACCCTTCGTCAAATTTCCCTCTGTCAGCTGATCATAAATTTCCAAGGAAAACATCAATCCAGCGGAAGGGCCGCCGATATCTGCAGCATCAATTTTCACCTTCCGAGATGTATCAATCTCGAACTGATCCTCCGGTACGATGCCCACTCCGGCTTTGTTCGCACCGTTTTTGAGTTCAATCAATCGGACATCTTCCGTTTTCTCTGCCTCTTCACGGCTGAACTGGAGTTCCACTGTTTCGCCAGCTTTTTTGCCCGAAAGGTATTCCAGGAAATCACTGGCCTTACGTACAGGATGCCCGTCCACTTTGTGGATGACATCTCCTACTTTCAATTTCCCTTTGGCATCAGAGGAATCCAGCACACTCCTCACAAAAACGCCTTTTGGTGCAACCTCTACTTTTTCGCCTGCCGCTTTAAAGCCTGCAGCCAGCGCATGAAATTGTGAAGAGGACATCATGTGTTTCAGCAATACATCATATTCCGCATCGCTCAAGTCCCCCCGAACTTCCTCCACTTTGCGCACTTCGGTATTTGGCGCAAAAAGTCCGTATGCCAAATAATAAATGTTGCTAGCCCTAATTGAAAGGACCGTTGTCAAATACAGGTTCCCTTCAGCCGATTTCACCCCATCCTCAACGTCCACTTTTGTTCTCAGCTCCTCCACAGAACCCGGCTGAAAAAGATAGTACGGTGTGGGGATAAATAGAAGGAGAATAAGGAACAAGAACAAACCGGCAACTGCCTTATTCCATATTTGATGTCTAAACGCTGATTTCATCTGTTTGTCCCTTTCTTTGACAATTCTTTGCTGCCTGCCCTTTCATTATATTACCCCTAAAATGCCATCATTCTATATAGACGTACAATCATATAGAAAGGTTCCATTTTATTAAAGGCCACAATCATATATTGCCCTTTTAGATCCCTTTGTTTTCCATGCACGTCACGAAAAAGACCAGTCGCCGCGTTACTATCTCGGATGACTGGCCATGATTCCCTTCAACTTTTTAAGCCCTTCCAATAGTCTCGGGGACGGCCTGCAATACAGCGCTTCTTCCAGAACAAAGATCCGGTTGTTACGAATTGCGTCCATTGCGGGCCAATCCGGGCGCTTTAACAGAAGCTCCGGTTTCATCTTAGACTCCTGCACGCCCACCCAGACCATGAAAATATAATCCGGGTTCCTGTTTTTCACTTCTTCCCAATCCGTTTGGACACTTGCTTCTTCCTTATCCTGAAAAAGATTGAATCCCCCGGCAAGCTTGCTTATTTCTGTCAGCCAGTTCGATTGTCCCGGCGTAAAAACAGGCTTTGGCCACCATTCCCAATAAAAAGAAGGAAATTCCTTTAAGGTGGCTGTTTCTTCCCGGTATTTGTCCACTTCCCGCAGAAAATCGTCTGCCCTTCGATTGCCCAGCTCCTCGTCACCGAGATGTTTGCCTACCGTTCGGATGTCTTCCGCGATATCGGCAAGCGAGCCTGGATTCAGGACAATATGGGGAATGCCCCGCCTTTTCAGTTCCTGAATATTGCGCTCCATGCCAGGGACACTGAGTGAAGCCAATACAAGGTCAGGCTGCAGACTTTCTGTCTTATCCATGTCGATGGACAAATCAGGACCGAGCTTGGGAAGCTCCTTTATTTCAGAAGGCCAGTCCGAATAATCATCCACGGCAATGAGGCAGTCGAGCTTTTCCAGCCAAGCAAGGATTTCTGTGTTGCTGGGACATATTGAAATCACCTTCATGCCCTGTTATTTCCCCAGCTCATCAGAATGGTCAGAAAATACCTCCATAGGGTTCTCCATCCCTTCTTCAAGAGGCATTTGTTCAATTTTAATACTGCGTTCTTCCTTCGGCAAGGCGAGCTCTTTGTAAATATTTCCGGATGTGCCCAATCCAACCGCTTTGGCGTCCTCCACCGAGGCACAATAATATACTTTTTGAATGCCCGAAAAATAAATGGCAGCCATGCACATAGGGCACGGTTCCCCGCTTGCATACATAACACAGCCGCTTAAATCAAGGGTGCTGCCGGCCTCCTGCGCCCTCCGGATGGCAAGCATTTCCGCATGGCCGCTGACATCAAATTTTTTATGGAGTTCATTCACTCCTTCTGACAGCACTTCTCCGTCTTTCACAAGAACAGCTCCAAACGGCTGCCCGCCCGATTGGACATTCTCAAGCGCCAAGGTGACAGCCTTTCTCATAAAACGGTCCATTTTTCTCCCTCCAAATAAGTATGGTTCCTCCGGATCAGTCGGCTAAAATCAATTTTTCCAGCGCCAATGGCTCTATGTAGTCCCCGTTTTTATAAGCTCTCATGTTGCCTCCGGAAACCTCGTCGATGAGCATAATCTCACCCGTACTTGCCATTCTGCCGAATTCAAACTTGATATCATGCAGTTCGATTCCTTTTTTGGACAGTTCTTCTTTTACAACAGCGCCGATCTCCAGAGTGTATTGCTTAAGCTTTTTATATTCTTCATGGGAAAGGATTCCGAGCACATCCAAAGCGTCTTCACTGATAGGAGGATCCTGGCGACCGTCATCCTTGAGAGTGACTTCCACAAAACCTCCCAAGTCCTGCCCTGCCGAGGCGTACATTCCGTATCGGCGGAGGAAGCTTCCATCAGCCTTGTACCGGCAAATGACTTCAAGGCCGTTTCCAAACATGCTCGCAGGTTTTACGGTCATGGTTGCTTCTTCAATATCGGCCGTTACATAGTGTGTCGGTATGCCTTTTTCCCGCAAAATCTCGAAAAAATGGGCGGTCAGGCGAAGCCCTGCCCTGCCTGCACCTTCGATCGTAAGGCCGACTGTATTGGCGCCCGGGTCAAATACCCCGTCTTCTCCCGTCACATCGTCCTTGAACTTAAGCAGGTAGTTTCCGTCCTCCAAAGCATATACATCTTTTGTCTTGCCAGAATAAATCAGCTCCATTTAACCTTCCCCCATATTAAAATTTGACCATATACTTTATTATAACATGAGAGGCTGCAGCAAAAAAAATGCGGGATACACCCTTGGAAAGGAAGTCATTTACATGCTGGAGGAACACTTCAGACAAAGAGTGATTGGCACATTCAACCACTTGCATGCCCGGCCCGAGTTAAGCTGGGAAGAGGTGGAGACAACAAAATATATAAAGGACCTGCTTGAGAATGCAGGATGCAGGGTCCGTACATTCAGTGACTGTACCGGAGTCATTGGCGATTTTGGCCATTTTGACAAAGGACTCCCTGTCGTCGCCGTCCGGGCGGATATGGATGCCTTATGGCAGGAGGTGGACGGGATTTACCGCGCCAATCATTCATGCGGCCACGATGCCCATATGTCCATCGTGCTGGGGGTCCTTTGGAAGCTTGCAGAGGATCCTTCCCTGTCGGAACAAATAGCCGTCCGGTTTATTTTTCAGCCGGCGGAAGAATTGGGGGCTGGTGCTCTTAAGCTGTTTGAGCATGGTGTGCTGGACGGAGTGGACTACTTATTCGGGATCCACCTCCGTCCGACAGAAGAAGCCCCTGATGGCTATGCAGCACCCGCCATTTACCATGGTTCGACTGGCGCCCTCGAATGCGAAATAATCGGCGACGATGCACACGGCGCACGTCCCCATTTGACCAGTAATGCCATTGAAGTCGGAACTCATATCGTCAACGCCCTTCACACAATCCATCTGGATCCGTCCGTACCATACTCCGTGAAGGTCACAAGGTTCCAGGCAGGAGGCAAAAACACAAACATCATTCCAGGGCAGGCTTCTCTGGCCTTTGACCTGCGTGCCCAGACAAACGGGCTTATGAAGCAGCTGAAAGAAAAAGTATATGACATTCTTGAATCTGCCCAGCAGCTTTTCGGGTCCAAAATTGAAATTACCAATGATTACAGCATTGTCGCCGCGGAGGTAGACAAAGAAGCGGAGTCAATGGCTAGACAGGCCATCACAAAAGTTCTCGGCGAATCCAAAATCATTGAGCCCCTCATGACTCCGGGCGGGGATGATTTTCATTTTTATACTATTCAAAAGCCAGAATTGAAAGCGGCCATGGTCGGTCTTGGATGCGGCCTGGAGCCCGGTCTTCATCATCCAAACATGACGTTTAACCGGGAAGCTATGTTCAGCGGCATCGATGTTCTGACAGAAATCATTCTTCTTGCAAGCAAAAGGCATATTGATCGAAATGATGGCCATATTACTTGAATAAGTTCTTACTTTCATATGAATAATAAACAGGTAATTTCAAGTGTTGTTTTTCCTTGGAATTACTTGCTTTTTTATACAGGAAAAATTCATTGCCTAATTGATTTTAGTGGTGTACTCTACTAAAGTAACAAATTTTTCAAACAATATGGGAGGCTGCCATGATATTCAACGAGCAGTTTGAAATGATATCCGAGATTGGGAAAAAGATCTTTCATAACCCGGAGCTGGGCTATAAAGAGCATAACACCAGACAGACCGTCATTGATTTCCTGAGAAAAACGAATCCGGATATTGAGCTTGAGGAATTCAGCACAACCGGAATTAAGACTGCCCTCGGTTCTGGAGACGGACTGAATCTGGCCTTTATTGCCGAACTGGACGCAGTGTATGCTCCTTCCCATTGGTCTTCCGACCCCTCCACCGGTGCCGCCCACAATTGCGGCCATTACACACAGGTGGCGATTGCCCTGGCATTGTACAAACACTTCTTTGAATCAGAGGCATATAAAGAGCTGGATTACACGCTGACCTTTATTTTTGTCCCTGCCGAGGAGTACCTTGACTTGGCTTATCGTGACCGGCTGATGGAAGAAGGAAAAATTACATACTACGGCGGAAAGCCGGAGGCCATGAAGCTGGGAGTATACGATGATATTGATATAGGTGTATGTGTCCATGCCATGGGCGGGGAATTCTCCAAAAGGACCATTGAGGTCAACTGCAGCCTTGCGGGATTTCTTTATAAAAAATATTCATTTAAAGGGAAAGCCACCCATGCCGGTTTTGATCCTTTTTCAGCCAAAAATGCCTATAACATGTCTACCCTCTTCAATGTTGCGTTAGGTTTATCCCGGCAGCAGCTGAAGGACGAGGAAATGGTGCGGATCAATCCTATTGTCATGGATTCGGACATGTCCACCAATGTCATCCCCAACCATATCACGGTCGGGACAGATATTCGGACCAAAACAATCGGCTATATGGCAGAGACGGCCCGAAAACTGGATGATGCTGCAAAGGGAAGTGCGATTGCTCTTCAGGGTGACGTCTCCATTGAGACACAAATGGGCTATATGCCGTTTAACCAGCATGAATATTTGTCTGATTTCGTCAAACAGGTATTTAAACAGAGCAAGGAGATCGAAGACATGTGGGATGGCAATGCCATCAGCGCAGCCGGTGACATCGGCGATTTATCCTACATGATTCCGTGCATCCAAATCGGTTACAGCGGTTTTACAGGCACTATTCATGGAGATGACTTCAAAGACATCGACCAGCGGTATATTTATGAAATTTTCCCTCGCTTTCTTTCAGAAGTGCTGATGTATATGAGCGGCAGGATCGACCGCTCCAAGCTTTACAAAAGGTCTTATAAAGAGTACGAGAAAATGATCCGGTCAATCGTTGAATAAAAATTATTAACAGGAGTCCTTATACATGAAATCAAACTACCTTTACTTGCTGATATTTTCACTGATCGTCATCACCGTTTCAGAAATGATCGGCTTCCGGCTGATCACCATCGGAAACGTAAGTATCGGGCTGCTTCCGCTGGTGTTTGCTATTCTGATCACCATGCTGCTAAGCTTCAAAGTGTTCCGGAAGGGCATTTTGAAAAAAGTTCTGAACGAACATAATATCGGTTTTGCCAATAAGTACTTACTCTTCATCATGCTTCCCCTGATGGCGAGATACGGAGCCAACGTCGCTCCTCACATTGAAGAAATATTAAAAGTCGGATGGGTATTCCTCCTCCAGGAAATCGGCAACCTTGGAACTGTCCTTCTCGGTTTGCCGGTGGCCATCCTCATCGGATTGAGGCGTGAAGCGATTGGAGCAACTCTGGGAATCGGCCGGGAAGGCGAACTAGCCTATATCTCCGAGAAGTATACACTTGATTCCCAGGAAGGAAGAGGGGTACTGTCCCTTTATATCCTCGGAACCCTTTTTGGCGCTGTATTCTTCAGCGTGTTTGCACCTATTCTGCTGGATTTTGGTTTTAGGCCCGAGGCACTCGCCATGGCTTCCGGAGTCGGTTCAGCCAGCATGATGACAGCAGCCTCCTCGACACTGGTGGCAAGGATTCCTGAAATGGAAAGCACTATCTTGGCCTACGCCTCTGCAAGTCAGCTGCTAACCAGCTTCCTGGGGACCTTTACGATGGTCTTCCTGGCTGTTCCGCTCCAAAAGTTCATGTACAGATTAATGGTCAGAGGTGATAAGTAATGGACAAAGGATTAAATAAATATGTGAAATACAGCTTAGTTCTGTTACTGAGTATCGGGTTGATTCTATTTACACAGCAGATCAAATTGCTTAAAAATCCCGATTCCACCCCCATTACGCTCATGACGTTTTATGGCCTGGCTTTGCTATGGCTGTTTTCCATCATCGGCATTTTCATTTCAGACCTGATGAAAAAAGTGCCGGTCGGAATTCTCCAAAGCTTTCCTATACTTGGCTGGGTGTCGGTTGTCTCCCTCGTCTTCTGCCTGATCTCTGATTCCTTCGTTGAAGCGATCGGCGCAGTCGATTTCTTATCCATCACAACCCCCATTTTGACTTATGCAGGTATTTCAGTGGCAGACCGTCTGGTAGATCTCCGGAAAACATCCTGGAAAATTGCCATTGTAGCCGTATTTGTATTTATGGGAACGTATATCGGAAGCGCCATCCTTGCACAAATCGGTTTGAGCATTACCGGAAGCTGAAAAATATCAAGCAGGCACAGTCCATTTGGGCTATGCCTGCTTTTTTGTTTTCCTCTTCAAATTTTCCCATATCGTTTGTGTTTATCTTAAAAATATCCTGGGTAGTAAGTTATTTACTGTTGATATCCGCTTAATGTGTTGAAGAAGTTTTTCAGGAATTCGTAAAAAAGCTGTTCGGTCGGAAGAAGCTCCCGGTCTTTGGGGATAATCACACCGACATTGCGGGTCACCACCGGTTCCTTGATTGGAATCTTCACGGTTGCCCTCGGCAGGCTGTCCACCAAAGTAATTTCAGGAAGCAGGGTTACGCCCAATCCTGCGGAGACAAGTCCCTTGATGGCATCTATATCCTGCCCTTCAAACATGATGGCAGGTTCGTATCCAAATTGCCTGCAGGCCTGGACCACTATATCCCGGAGAATATAACCCCTCGGCGAAAGGACAAAACTATCTTTTCGCAGCTCGCTTAATGACAGGGAGGGCTTTTTGGCCAATGGATGGCTCGAGGAAAGAAGAGCCACGATATTTTCCACAAAGAGGATCTCGCTTTTTACACGGCGCTCTTCGAGTGGAAGCGGACCAAGGATGGCCATATCGATATCCCCTTTTAGCACAGAGTCTACAAGATTGCGATAGGCGTCCTGGTGGAGCTGGAATTTTACAAGAGGATGACTTTTCCGAAAAGCGGAAATGACGGATGGAAGGAGATAGGCAGCCAGGCTGCTGGGGAAGCCGATTCGGACAGTGCCCCTCTCCGGGTCGAGGCATTCCTCAATTTCACGTTTTGCCTGTTCAATGACGTCCATGGCCTGTTCCATCTTCTCAAGGAACATCCGGCCAATCGGAGTCAGCCTAATATTCCTTCCTTCGCGTATGAACAGGTTGACACCCAGTTCAGCTTCCAGATTGACGATTTGCCTGCTTACCGCAGACTGGGCCACATGAAGGGCATCCGCAGCATCCGTCATATGTTCACGCTTAGCCACTTCAATGAAATATTGTATCTGTCTCAGTTCCAAAAAAACCACCCCTATAGCTTTCAATCTCATAACGGCATCAATACTATCTCAAATTCATATTGTTTAGATTAATTGTAAAAGATAAAATATTTTCGAACAAGTTTTACATTTCTTTGGAGTGCATGCTACAAGATGGGAGTGTTAAAAAATATGGCGATGGTGATTAACATGAATGATTCCAAAATGCAGGCCGCGCAAGCCTATGTCAACGATGTCTACAAAACAGTGATCCAGCGCAACCCGAACGAAAGCGAATTTCATCAAGCCGTTAAAGAGATCTTACACTCTCTCATTCCGGTTTTCGCAAAAAATCCAACATACAAAGAACACGGCATCCTCGAACGCATCGTGGAGCCGGAAAGATTGATATCCTTTCGTGTGCCCTGGGTTGACGATAAAGGAAAGGTCCAAGTCAACAGGGGTTTCCGCGTTCAATTCAACAGTGCAATCGGCCCGTATAAAGGCGGCTTAAGATTCCATCCTTCCGTAAATGCCAGCATCATTAAATTCCTCGGTTTTGAGCAAATCTTTAAAAATTCCCTTACAGGTCAGCCAATCGGAGGCGGAAAAGGCGGTGCCGATTTTGACCCAAAAGGCAAATCGGACGGGGAAATCATGCGATTCACCCAAAGCTTCATGTCAGAGCTCAGCAAGTATATTGGCCCCGACATTGACGTTCCCGCCGGAGATATCGGCGTTGGAGCCCGGGAAATCGGCTACATGTTCGGCCAATACCGCAAAATGCGTGGTGCATATGAAGCGGGGGTTTTCACAGGAAAAGGCGTCGGATATGGCGGCAGCCTGGGAAGAACGGAAGCCACCGGATATGGCACCGTTTATTTCGTTGAGGAAATGCTCCAGGAAAAAGGCTTAAGCTTCAAAGGCAGCACCGTCGTCGTCTCGGGTTCCGGCAATGTTTCTACGTACGCCATTGAGAAATCGATGGAACTGGGAGCCAAAGTCGTTGCCTGCAGTGATTCCAACGGATATATCTATGATCCTGACGGCATCTGCCTTGAAACGTTGAAACAGCTTAAAGAGGTCGAAAGAGCCCGGATTTGCGAGTATGCAAACGAACATCCGTCTGCCAAATATGTGGAAGGCAGCGAGGGAATCTGGTCCATCCCATGTGATATCGCCCTTCCGTGTGCCACTCAAAATGAGATTGATGAAAAGGCGGCCAGGGTCCTTGTCGCCAACGGAGTCAAAGCGATCGGGGAAGGAGCCAACATGCCGTCCTCCCTCGAAGCCATCGATGTATTCCTTGATAATGGCGTCCTGTTCGGACCAGGTAAGGCAGCCAATGCAGGCGGCGTAGCCGTATCCGCGCTTGAGATGGCACAAAACAGTTCCAGAGTGCCATGGTCCTTCGAAAAAGTGGACAGCATGCTCCAGGAAATCATGAAAAACATTTACCGCAGCAGCATGCAGGCGGCCGAGGAATACGGAAAGCCCGGAAACCTGGTGGCAGGCGCCAACATCGCCGGCTTCATCAAGGTGGCCGACGCAATGATTATGCAGGGTGTCATCTAATCTTATCTGCGTAAGATGTCCTAAACTGTTAGGGCATCTTTTTTATGTGTAATGATAGCTGTTTGTATTGAGGATAAAGTGGATTTGGATTCGGGAGTTCCGCGAACGGAGCGGGAAGTTACGCAATTCATGACCGGACTTACGCAATTAATCCGGAAGTTCAGCAATTATCCTCCGGACTTATGCAATTCCAGATAGTTACGCAATCAGAGCGGGAAGTTACGCAATTCTTGACTGACTTCCGCAATTAATCCGGAAGTTCAGCAATTAACCTCCGAGCTTACGCAATTCCAGAAAGTTCCGCGATCAGAGCGAGAAGTTACGCAATTCATGACCGGACTCCCGCAATTAATCCCGAAAGTTCAGCAATTAACCTCCGGACTTACGCAATCCCAGAAAGTTACGCAATCAGAGCGGGAAGTTACGCAATTCATGTCCGGACTTACGCAATTCATCCCGAAAGTTCAGCAATTAACCTCCGAACTTACGCAATTCCAGAAAGTTACGCAATCAGAGCGGGAAGTTACGCAATTCATGACCGGACTTACGCAATTAATCCGGAAGTTCAGCAATTAACCTCCGGACTTACGCAATTCCAGAAAGTTACGCAATCAGAGCGAGAAGTTACGCAATTCATGACTGGACTTACGTAATTCATGACCGGACTTCCGCAATTCATCCCGGAAGTTCAGCAATTATTCTCCGAACTTACGCAATTCCAGAAAGTTACGCAAACAGAGCGGGAAGTTACGCAATTCATGACTGGACTTACGCAATTCATCCCGAAAGTTCAGCAATTAACCTCCGAACTTACGCAATTCACACCAAGTGCATCGCATCCTCTCCTGTAAGTCATCCACATCTAAAGGCATAACTCTCATAAAATTATAAAATACGAAGATTAATATTCCCAAATGAAAAAAAAGGCTGATTCCAAAAGTGGAATCAGCCTTTTCTCTTTTATTCATGAACCTCATTGCCGGAAAGCATCCGGGGCAGCAGGAACCCAAAGAGAGCCAGGACACACACACCAAGAACTCCCATGAAAAGATACATGATATTGGAGTTGTTGTTTGTTTCTCCGTCCTGTTTTGCCAAATGGATCAGTTCCGAATTACTGCCATTGAATAGTTCCAGCTTTTCCGCTTTGGCGGTTATCGTATTATTGGTCTCTCCGCCGGTTCCATTGAACAAAGCGCTTTGGATCCCTTCCCTGGAGCCAAGTT
>DATBUB010000176.1:0-4756 GCA_036516555.1 Bacillaceae bacterium | reverse complement strand
AAGAAGGTTGGCGTTGATATCATGCACCCCCAATCTGGGATTGGCTGGATCCGAGTTAAACAATATATACATCAGGGACAAAATCAATAATGGTGCAACAAACAATAAAGCCAGGGTTCTCTTATCACGGAACATCTCCTGTATGATCCTTTTAATGATTGCTGCTGTCCTCATGGATATCCCTCCCCGCCTTTAAAAATATTTCGTCAAAACTTTCAGCTTTGTACATCTCTTTTAACTGCGCAGGCGTGCCGTCAGCCAAAATTCGTCCATCTCTGATCATGGCAATATGGTCGCATCTTTCGGCTTCATCCATGACGTGGGTTGTAACGATGATGGTCTTGCCTTCTTCATTCTTTAAGCGCAATAATTCCTTCCAAATACTCAGCCTTAACTCAGGATCGATTCCTACAGTCGGTTCATCCAATATAAGAATGTTCGGGTTGTGAAGCAATGCTATCGCAAGGGATAAGCGGCGTTTCATCCCCCCTGAGTAGGTAGAAACTTTCTGATTGAGGGCATCTGTCAGATTGACTAGATTTGCTGCATAAGCAATGCGCTTCATCATCTCTGACTTGCCAAAAGTATAAAGAGAGCCAAAGAACTTCAGGTTTTCATTGCCTGTCAGCGTTGTGTACAGCGCATCGGATTGGGCCATATAGCCGATCTGCTGCAACAGATTTAATTGGGGGGCCCTTTCATTTAAAACATAAACTGCCCCTTTGTCAGGTGAATCCATTCCAACAATCATTTTTACTAATGTTGTTTTCCCTGAACCTGAAGGCCCGATAAATCCGTAAATATTTCCTTCTTCTATATTCAAGCTGATTTCATTCAAAACCATTTTTTTGCCGAAATTTTTGCTGATATTTTCTATTGCCACACTGCTGGCCACGATTTATCCCTCCCAACAAAATAAGTGAGTGATTACTCACTTATTATATTAACAGTTTTATTTTTCTATTCAACTAAAAAGTGAGTAACCGCTCATTTTTTTATCAAATATAAAAAAAAAGATAAATCATGTGAGATTTATCTTCTTTCAAAATTTCTTTATTTCCCTTAACACAGCCTGCTTATCCCTGGCTTTCCTGCGCCGCTTCCGCCTCCGCCTTTTGCGCTTTCCGGTATCCGATTCTCGATATCCAGATGCTGATCTCATATAAAATCAAAAGCGGCACTGTTACCATCATGTGAGAAACGAGATCGGGCGGCGTTATGAAGGCAGCAATCACAAGCAAGACGAAATAGGCATATTTTCTGATTTCAGCAAGGAACATCGGCGTGACGATTCCTAGCCTGGTCAAAAATAGCATGACCACCGGCAGCTGGAACAGCAGGCCAAACGGAATCGTGATCTGAAATAAAAATTGGAAATACTCATTGATGCCGATTGTCGTTTTGATATCCATATTGCCCGACAGTCCGAGCATGAACTCAATGACAAATGGAAAGAGAATAAAGTATGAAAAAGCCACGCCCGCTAAAAACAGCAGGGCTGAAATTGGAATGTAGCCCAATGTAACTTTCCGCTCTTTTTCCATGAGCCCCGGGCTGATGAAAGCCCAAAGCTGATAGAGGATGACGGGCGATGTCATCACTAAAGCGAGCACGAAGGTCATTTGCATGTATACCTTGAACGGGTCTGTCACCCGGAAGGCGTTCATGGTCAGCTCTTTGGCCGCATCAGCCTGCTGGATCAGCTTGATGAGCGGCTGCGACAGAAAAAAGCTTGCAACGACCGCTAATACAAAGAAAACGACTATAATGATCAGCCGTTTTCTCAATTCGCCTATATGTTCATAAATCGTCATTTCATTCTGGCTCATAACAATGTCATCCTATCATTGGTCGGCGTTTTTCTTCTTGTCCTTTTCATCGTCCTCAGCCAGTCCTTTTGTTGCGTTCTTGAACTCGCGCAACGTGTTTCCTGCTGCTTTACCCAATTCAGGCAGCTTCTTAGGACCGAAGATCAATACAGCGACAAATGCAATCAGGATTAAACTACCTGCACCTGCTCCCACTGCGCCCACCTCCTTATACGTTTATTTTAACTGATGCATGCCCATTTGGCTATTGACAATCCTTTCAATCCTGTGAAATTTCCGTGTCGGCATTCGGATAGTTTTTCAGGAAATAGATGAGGGATTGCAGTTCTACGGCAAGGTCAATATGATGCACCCGGATAGATGAGGGCACATTCAGGCGTGCCGGGGTGAAATTCAGGATTCCCTTTACACCCGTATCCTTCAGCTTGTCCGTGATGTGCTGGGCTTCAGCTGCGGGAACTGTCAAAATGACAACGGAGATGCCCTCCGTCTGAAGCCGCTCTACCAGCTCATCCATATCATAAATGGCGACATTTCCGATGGTTGTGCCAATTTTTTCTTTTGATACGTCAAATGCCATCACAATTTTTGTATTGTTGTTCTTCAGGAAATTATAATTCAAAAAGGCCGTCCCCAAGTTCCCTACTCCAATCAGGGCCACTTTCGTCAGTTCATCCTGATCCAGTGTTTTGCGGAAAAAGGACAGCAGATAATTTACATTATACCCATATCCCTTTTTTCCAAGTGCCCCGAAGTAAGAAAAATCCCTCCGGATGGTCGCAGAGTCGACTTTAACCGCTTCGCTCAGTTCAGCAGAGGAAACCCTCTGTTTTCCGGAAGCATGAAGATTTTTGATAAACCTGTAATACAGCGGAAGTCTTTTGGCTGTAGCCCGTGGTATTTTCATCATTTCGTCGTTCATAACCAATCCTCCGTGAAACCCCGGTTTCCTTTCTGTATGTCAAGGAGTCCCTGTATTTTAGCGATGGTAGTCCCTGCTCGAAACTCCGCCCGTTTTCTCAACTAAAAAAGTAGGGCCGATCACCATGCCCTTGTCAATGGCCTTGCACATATCGTAGACGGTAAGGGCAGCTGCGGAAACCGCTGTCAGAGCCTCCATTTCAACCCCTGTGTTTCCAATCGTTTTGACGGAAGCGCTGATATCAAGGACCATGTCTTCACTGGTTCCTTCTCTCCAGCTGAATGAAATATCTATGCCTTTCAGGGGCAGCGGGTGGCACATGGGAATGATGTCCCATGTTTTTTTGGCGGCCATGATTCCGGCCACTTGAGCCACTGCCAGCACATCCCCTTTTTTTATCTGGTTCGTGCTTATATGTTCGTATATCGTCTTGTTCACTTCGATACTGGACTGGGCGACAGCCGTCCGGACCGTTTCCGGTTTGCCGCTGACATCAACCATTTTGGCCCGTCCTTCTTCGTTAAAATGTGTCAATTTCTTCAACATGCCCACCTCTTAACCATCATACACTATTTTTCACAAACTGTCTTTTATCCTATTAAAAAGGATGCGGCATTGCCGGACAGGCTGTACATACGGTAAACTGGCTATATATACAGAGGTGAAAAAAGATGATGCTATTGCAAGTTCAGCAATTGACGAAATATTTCGGGGCAGAACTCATCCTTTCTAATATAAAGCTGGAAGTCCAGCTGCGTGACCGGATTGCTTTGGTGGGACGGAACGGTGCGGGCAAATCGACATTGCTCAAAATCATCGCCGGACAGCTGTCCCATGATGCCGGCCAAATCGTCAAGCCAAAAGATGTATCGACCGGCTATCTGGCGCAAAATACCGGCCTGGAATCCCATTTGACCATCTGGGAGGAAATGCTGACGGTGTTCGAGCCGCTTCGGAAAATGGAATCCGAATTGCGCACCATTGAACAGAAGCTGTCGGATTCGTCCATATATGAGCAGGAAGGCCAATATGAACGGCTGTTGAAGGAATATGACCAGCTGCAGATCACGTTCAAGGATCTCGGGGGCTATCAGTACGAGTCCGATATCCGTTCCGTGCTGCATGGCTTGAGATTTTTCGAGGAAGATTACCATACGTTTATTTCAACGCTGAGCGGCGGCCAGAAGACGCGCCTGGCTCTTGCCAAGCTGCTGTTGACCAAACCGGATCTGCTCATTTTGGACGAGCCCACCAACCACTTGGACATTGAAACGCTGTCCTGGCTGGAGCAGTATTTGCAAAATTATCCCGGGGCCATTCTGATCGTGTCGCATGACCGGTATTTCCTCGACAAGGTCGTCACCCAGGTGTACGAGCTTTCGAGAAATGAAATACGTAAGTACCATGGCAACTACAGCAAGTACCTACAGCAAAAAGCGGAGCAATATGAGCGGGATATGAAGCAGTTTGAGAAGCAGCAGGAGGAAGTGGCGAAACTCCAGGATTTTATCCAGAAGAACCTGGCCAGGGCTTCCACCACAAAACGGGCCCAAAGCCGCCGGAAACAGCTGGACCGGATGCAGCTGATGGATAGGCCGCTTGGCGGTGAAAAATCGGCTTCCTTTACGTTTGATATAGAAAAAACAAGCGGAAATGATGTGCTGCGGATTACAGAAGGCGAGATTGGCTACGGGAACGAAGCCCTGTCGAGGAATATCAGGCTGTCCGTCACAAGAAGCGACAGCATTGCCCTTGTGGGGCCCAATGGTGTCGGGAAGTCCACCCTTTTGAAAACCATCATCAAGAAAATCCCCCTCCTTTCGGGAGAAATCCAGTACGGCTCCAACGTAAAGATTGGCTATTACGATCAGGAGCAGGCCGATTTGTCCTCCAATAAAACCGCATTGCAGGAGCTTTGGGACAAATACCCGCTCAAGGATGAAAAAGAGATCCGGACGGTGCTTGGCAACTTCCTGTTCAGCGGGGATGATGTACAGAAGGTCGT
>DATBUB010000175.1:0-3814 GCA_036516555.1 Bacillaceae bacterium | reverse complement strand
TTCCGCAATTCCGGTTCAAGGTTCCGCAATCCGACCAAGTTCCGCAATTGCACCTCAAAGTTCCACAATTAGTGATGGAAGTTCCGCAATTATAGATTTAGTTCCGCAATTCCGGTTCAAGGTTCCGCAATCCGTACAAGTTCCGCAATTGCACCTCAAAGTTCCGCAATTCGTAATGGAAGTTCCGCAATTATAGATTTAGTTCCGCAATTCCGGTTTAAAGTTCCGCAATCCATACATTTCTGCAGTTACACCTTTCCCTTCCCCTTTTCTAGGTAATTGGCACCACCCGCTCGCCAACAACCACCGACACAAATGAACTTTTCTTTCTATTAATCGACATTAATTTTAAAGTTATAAATAAATTTAGACAAATTAGTATTTTCTTATAATTGTAGATATCAATGTGTTATAATTTACCTGTGCTTTTTCGGGTTATTCGGACAAGTACCACCATGATAAGGGGGGATACGGTTGACAGGTAAACGAAGAAAGGTGTCCAGTTTTCTGCTTGTTTTCTTTATGGTCATCTCCATGTTTGCTCCATATGCCGGGGCAACTGAGCATGCAAAGACTTACGGCAAACCTGAAGTTAGCGAAAGCCTGCTTCAAAAGAAAAGGGCAATTGCAGAGCAGATGAGGCTTAAGGAAGGAATGCCGAAGCTGCACAAGAGTCTGCAGGAAATCGATGGAAAAGGGGATGTGGATGTCATCATCCATCTTTCCGAGGATTCTGTCGCTTTGGCAGAGGGGAAAAAGACGTTAAATAACCAAACGTTTACAGCCCAAAATCGAAAGCAAGTGAAAGAAAAGGTAAGAAAACAGCAAAACGGCGTGAAAAAGGTCATGGAAGCAAGAAAAATCATTAAGAAGCAAGGCTACTCCTATGAAACGGTCCTCAACGGTTTTGCCGCCACGGTCAAAGCCGAGGATTTGAATAAACTTCTTGATGTACCAGGAGTTACACTTGTGGAACCAGATGCTGAACGGCATGCATTTGAGGATCCAGAAGCTTCTGGCGCCTCTGCCAATCTTCACATGGATACCAGCATTTCATTCCTCGGAATAGAGAGATTATGGGACAAAGGACTTGAGGGAAGCGGCGTGCGAGTGGCCGTTTTAGATACTGGGATTGACTATAAACACCCTGATTTTAAAGATGTATATAAGGGTGGATGGAATTTCGTGCCTCACACAAATTCCAATGAATACGCACGTCCACGGGAAGCCGATGATCCGTACGAAACAACTCCGTTGGACAAGCCTGATGGGAGAGCGGAGTTCAACTCCAATGGAAGCTCCTTCTATACTTCGCATGGCACTCATGTTGCAGGCACCATTGCGGCACTGGGTGAAAATGAGTACGGGATCAAGGGGATCGCTCCAAAAGTAGACCTATATGCCTACAGGGTTCTGGGGGCTTACGGGAGCGGACAATCTTCCTGGATCATTGCGGCCATTGAGAAATCGGTGGAAGAAAAAATGGATATTATCAATCTATCGCTTGGAGGCGGATCCAATACATCCATTTCCGCAGATTCTTTTGCCATCAACAACGCGATGCTGGCCGGCACATTGGCTGTCATGGCTACCGGGAATGCCGGGCCGAAAAGAGGTACGATGGGAACACCTGCAACTTCTCCACTGGGTGTAGCGGTCGGCAACACCACAAATCCGGAAGCGAAATTTTCGGCGGATGCTGCCATTAAGGCAGGTGACTTTGATAATTCGCTGAGGCTCCAGCTTATGGCCACCACGTATGCAGCCGATCCGTCGGCTCAACTTGAAGGAGACTTTGAGATTGTAAATGTCCCGGGAGTTGGGAAGGCTGCAGATTACGAGAGTGTGAATGTTCAAGATAAAGTGGCGTTGGTTGCGCGAGGGGAAATCCCGTTCGTTGATAAAATTGCCGCTGCCAAACATGCAGGAGCCAGAGCCGTCATCGTTCATAACATTGTCGGAGGGACAAATGCACCAGGTCCATCAAATGTTTTTCTGAGTGATGACTTTGAGTTCATTCCTGCTTTTGATATGTCGCAGACAGACGGAGAAGTGCTTCGAGCGGCATTGAACAAAAGCGAAGGGGCCATTTCATTCAGTAATATCCAAAAGAGCTTTACGGATGGGGATGAAGTGAATGAATCGAGTTCCAGGGGACCGGCAACGCCATTTTTCGACATTAAACCAGATGTCAGCGCTCCAGGAACAAATATAATGTCTGCCATTCCGATGTATGGAAAAGACAACCCAGAAGCGGATTATAAGAAGGCATTCTCCAGAATGACCGGTACTTCCATGGCTACACCGCACATTTCAGGGATTGCGGCTCTCATCATGCAAGCCAATCCTGACTGGGATGTTTTTGACGTAAAAGCATCGTTATCTAATACGGCGAAAATTTTGGACGTGAAGAAATACGATGTCTTTTCACAGGGCGCCGGAAGGGTCCAGGCCTATGAAGCGGCATTCCCCGGGGCACTTGCTTACGGGCTCGACAAGGTAGATCCGGACGGTAAAGGAACAGCCATCGATTATACAAAAGGAACGGTCACCTTCGGGCACTTCCCCGAAATTGCAAATAACCCGGTAACGGCCACAAAGGAAGTTCTGGTGAGAAATTTTGCCGGCAGCCCAAGTGAGTATACCGTTTCAGTCGAACTCACTAAATCTTTTGGTCAGGCTAAAGTGACGGTTGATAAACCGGAATTCACTTTAAACAGCGAGCAGCTGCTCACTGTAAAGCTTGAAGTGCCAAAAACCTCAAACAAAGCTGGGGACGAGGTTTTGGGCTATATCCATATCACGGATGGAGAAACATCTCTATCCTTGCCTTTTGCCGCTGATTTCTCACCGAAATCAGGACAAAAGGGGATATCGGAATTTAAATTGGATGATTTGGATGTGTCATTCAATGGGGATGGAGTAAAGGATCAGACCCGCCTCAACATTTCTTTTCTAAGTGATGTTGCAGATCCGCTCATCGAACTTTGGGATGTCATGAACCCTGCAGGCGGTCCCGATAAAGACGGATATATAGGATATTTGTTTTATGCCAATGCACTTGAGGCAGGCAGCTATTTCCTCAACATCACCGGCACCTATTTTCCTTGGGGGGGCTCGGAAAGGACAGCCATTCCGGACAGCCTTTATTTGGTCGAGATGGCCGCAAGAAATCCTGATGGAGACCCGGCATATTTCTTCGGCATTGATGGCCCGTTATTTGTAAAGAGCACGCCGGCTAACATTAAATCAGCTAAAGACCATGTGGCCAAAGAAGCAACCTATGTCTTCTCGGGGACGATAGAGGATAAGTATATCGAATATCAAAAAACCCTATTATCATACGGTGTAGGATTTGACGTAAATACGAAGCTGGCGACACGCTTTGAACTAAAGGATAAGGACGGCACATCCATCCAGAGCGGCCTTGTGCGCATTACTCAAGACGGCAACTTTACCATCACTCTAAAGGATTTGACCGAAGGAGCCAACAGTGTAACGATCTTTGTCAATGATGCAGCAGGCAACACCGCTGAGAAAACATTCCCGGTTACAAGAGTCATTGAAAAGACAGAGCTTGCGCTGGATAAAACCTCCCTTCACATGAAAACAGGGGAGACCGAACAACTAAAGGTGACGTTCTCTTCCATTATTGGTGACAAAGAAACAAAAACGGATGTCACAGAAGCTGCTGAATACACTGGGTATAATCCGGGTGTCGTCCAGGTGAAAGCTGGAAAGGTAACAGCCGTGGGAGCGGGAGAAACCAACATTACCGTTTCCTATGGAAAAGAAAAAGCAACAGTCACAGTAA
>DATBUB010000174.1:0-1835 GCA_036516555.1 Bacillaceae bacterium | reverse complement strand
CGCTGTAATAACAGTTCTGGCCGCCACATTTACAGGTATAGGGGTTCCCTTGCCGAGCTCATATATTCAGTTGGCGATTCTAACCAATTCCATTTTTGCTTTTGCTTCTATTTTTCTTCAAACAGCAGTCATTGTCATATATGAAAAAAACGTGCGTGATGAACCGGAAACTCTGCTTGGCCATGCATTTAAATACGTGGCCATATATACGTCGGGAATGAATTATCATATACAAAAGGTTTTAAGGCGTCTTCCTTTCGTATTGAATAAACTGGGAGCTGTCGTGCTTTTTCTGTTGATGCTGTGGTCTTTCTTTTTGATCATAGGCATTTTCAACAGCTGACTTTGCAAAATTCTAAAAAATTTAGGTGAATATCATGTCTGCCCAGAAAAAAATCACATTATCTGTCCGTGAACTCTTAGCCGCACTTGCCTACATCGGCGAGAAGCAGATGGCCATAGCTATTGCAAAGGGGAATGGGACTGAAAAAAATGAAATCAAGGATAGCGAAGAAATATTGCGAAACTCGGATTGGTGGGATGAGCAGTCTCCCAATAAGCTTGACGACAGGGTATCCGCTATTCTAAATCAAATGATAAAAGCTCCAAGAAGTGTCCGTTTTGAAAACGGGGAAGATATGATGAACATCTATGCAGCAAATCCGTCATCCGTTTTAGTTGAATACATTCATAACGGATTCCATACGTTTTCACACCATCCTCATTCAGAGGGCTATCGTTTGTTGACGGCTCGTTTTTACGGTTTGGACCCTGAACTGGATGTTGATCCAGCCAAGATTAATATTGACATTGGCAGTAATTGGTACGACCGATTGCATAAAATGAGTTCTGAAGAACTTTTAGCCATGATAAATGACGAAAAAAATGACCCTAAAATCCGAGAATTTCTTAAAGCTTTTAAAGCAAATGGACAAAAAGTGTTTCCAATAACATTCCTCCAGCATAACGAACTTGATTTTGCCATAATGATGATTCCGGCAGAATCGTATGTATGGAGTGTGGATTACGAAAAAGCAAATAAGGATCAGATTATCCTGACAAGCAGCACTAGCAAAGATTATTTTAAGGCCACCGAAGATATACTGAAGGGGTATCTGGAGAATGCTCCCACAGGGAAGCCGAAGCGAAAGGTAAGGCATCCTGACCAGCCTAAAGAAGGAAAAGGATTTTCATTAAAACGAGGATGGCCGTTTTTCTGGAAAGGCAACTTGCTGCTTTTGTTGATGATAGCTGTTTTTTTCATCAATAAAGGAAGCTGGGATTATGAAGGCGGCGGTGCCGTATCGTTCTTTTGGCTGCAGTGGGAAATCGCGATCATCTTTCTCTCTATCGTGGCATGCCTGAGGCCAAAGCCTCTATGACTTATAAGGCTGCAAACATTAAAAGTTTTACACTTTTAAATGCTTGCGGCTTTTTTTGTTGAAAAAAATGTTCATTAAAATCAAATTGACAGCGGCAGTAATCAGCCAGGCCAAAGACGGTGAAGGCACAGGTTTCCTGGCAACAGGAAAAGAGCTCCTTAATTTCAGTGCCCTCTGTTACACAAAAGAGGATTTGGAGGAAGCCAAGCACTTGTATGAATTGAAGAAGAGGGATTTTGTTTCCTTTCATATCGATCATAAGCACAACGGCCTTGGAAGTGCGAGCTGCGGGCCCGCTCAGCTGCCGCCATATGAACTGAAGCCTGAAGCATTTGATTTTACAATAGGGTTCCGGCCATTCAATGTTCAGGATGGCAATGTAAAGGAAATGGGCAAAACCCTGAAAGCTGCCCTTTGACCATATCAGATATATATCCGGCATAGTCTTCTCCT
>DATBUB010000173.1:0-3820 GCA_036516555.1 Bacillaceae bacterium | reverse complement strand
CGGAAAAGCCATCGTCAAAGTCATTATCGAAACGTGCCTGCTGACCAATGATGAGAAAATCATTGCCTGCCGGCTATCCAAACAGGCGGGCGCAGACTTCGTTAAGACATCGACCGGGTTCTCGACGGGTGGCGCGACAATCGGGGATGTCGCGCTGATGCGTCTGACAGTGGGCGATGAAATGGGCGTGAAGGCTTCCGGTGGCATCCGGAGCCTTGATGACCTGAAGGCAATGGTCGAAGCAGGCGCCACAAGAGTCGGGGCCAGCTCCGGCGTCAAGATCATGCAGGGGCTCATATCTAGTGAAGGTTACTGAGCTTATGCGGAAAAGTTGTGTGCCGAAATAGAAGATATATATTGACCGACAACAGTATATAAGCTATAATTTTTGAGTACATGACATGGTTTCATGTATGGAAGTGCGTACGGAGGGAGGGGAAAAGACATGACAAAAACTGTCGTTCGTAAAAACGAATCGCTTGAAGATGCTCTTCGCCGCTTCAAACGTACAGTTTCTAAAACAGGGACTTTACAAGAATACAGAAAGCGCGAATTTTATGAAAAGCCAAGCGTAAAACGCAAGAAAAAATCTGAAGCTGCAAGAAAGCGCAAATACTAAGAGGGTGTAACAATGAGTCTTCTCCAGCGTTTAAATGAAGATATGAAACAAGCGATGAAAAACAAAGAAAAAGAAAAGCTCTCCGTCATTCGAATGCTGAAGGCTGCACTGCAGAATGAAGCGATCAAGCTTGGCAAGCAACAGTTGTCAGAAGAAGAAGAGTTGACTGTCCTTTCTCGCGAAGTTAAGCAACGCAAAGACTCCCTCCAGGAATTTGAAAATGCGGGTCGTGAAGATCTCGCCCAAAAAATCCGAAGTGAACTCGCTTTTGTGGATATATATATGCCGGAGCAGCTGACAGAGGAAGAATTGGAAAGACTCGTTGAAGAGGCGATAGCCAAAACGGGAGCTTCCTCCAAGGCAGACATGGGCAAAGTCATGGGTGCCCTCATGCCCCATGTCAGGGGAAAAGCAGACGGTTCGCTCGTCAGCAAGCTCGTACAGCGGCATTTATCTTGAACAGCAGTTAATCCCAGCCGGAAAGCATCAGCTTTCCGGCTTTTTACATGGATGAAATAAAAGGGTTTTCAATCGGGATTTCAGTTATAATAGTAGCAAGAGCATCTATATTTTTTTGAAACTTTTTTTCTGCTCAAACGTATATCAACTACATATCCATTTACTATGGAAGGGAGGGGTTGAATCTGAGAAGAGCCATCATTGCCTTCTGTCTGTTTGCTGCCGCACTGTTATCCTTCATGCCAGTCCCGATTGAAGGCAAGGGGGAAAAGGTCTATGTCATTCCCATCAAAGATGACGTTGAAAAGGGCCTGTCGGCTTTTTTGGACCGGGCCATGACGGAGGCCGAAGAGAATGGCGCGGATTTAATTGTTTTTGATATGAACACTTTGGGCGGTTCTGTTGATGCTGCTCTAGATATTGGGAGCAGGATTGGAAAATCAGATGTCAAAACAATCATGTTCGTTAATTCGAAAGCCATATCGGCAGGGTCTTACATCGCCCTTCATGCAGATGAAATCTATATGACACCCAATGCGGTGATGGGGGCTGCGGCTGTCATAGACCAGCAGGGAAATACGGCTGGGGAGAAAGCCGAGAGCATGTGGCTTGCTGCCATGGAAGGGGCGGCGAAGCAGAATGGGCGTGATCCGAATATAGCTAAGGCCATGGCAACGGATAAAATCGACCTGCCTGAATTGAAAGCCAATGGCAAATTGCTCACATTGGATCCGGAGCAGGCGCTGAAAGTGGGCTACTCTGAAGGAACGGTCAAAAGCCTGGATGAGGTTCTCGCCAAATCTGGTGTATCCGGTGCAAATGTCCATGAAGTGGAAGTAAGCTTTGCGGAGAAATTGGCAAGGTTCATTACTAATCCTGTTGTAGTGCCGATATTATTGTCCATCGCGAGCCTCGGCCTCGTCCTGGAGCTGTATTCCCCCGGTTTTGGTTTGCCTGGCGCCGCAGGGCTCGGTGCACTTTTGTTATTTTTCTATGGACACTATGTAGCAGGATTGGCCGGCTATGAATCCCTTATCCTATTTGTTCTGGGCATCATCCTGATCGCGGCGGAATTTTTCCTTCCGGGCGGGGTTGCGGGTATTCTCGGTACAGTCGCCGTCATCGGAAGCATGCTAATGGCAGGAGAAAATGTGGTCCATATGGCGATATCCATCATCATAGCCCTTTTCCTGGGGGCACTGTCCATCATCATAATGGTAAAGGTGTTTGGTAAACGTATGAATATCTTCAAAAAACTCATATTGACGGATTCAACGAACACGGAAAGCGGCTATGTATCCAACGTCAACCGTCTGGAACTGATAGGAAGGGAAGGCGTGACGGTAACGGAGCTTCGGCCTTCAGGAACGGTGAAAGTGGAGGATGAAAGGCTGGATGTTGTAGCCGAAGGAAGCTTCATCGAGAGAGGTACAGCAGTCAAAATCGTAAAAGTGGAAGGCTCCCGCATCGTGGTGCGAGAAATATAAATTGAGGAAGCCTGAATAATAAGGAGGAAATGAGAATGGCATTTGGTCCAGAAACCATCTTTTTGCTGATCGCCATTGTGGTCGGTATCATCGTTCTTTTTGTATTATTTACGTTTGTGCCTATCGGGCTCTGGATTTCGGCCCTTGCGGCAGGAGTCAAAATCGGGATCTTTACCCTGATCGGTATGAGGCTGAGGCGCGTTATTCCAGGCCGGGTGGTCAATCCGCTCATCAAAGCGCATAAAGCTGGCCTGAATGTAGCGACAAACCAGCTTGAAAGCCATTATCTTGCAGGCGGTAATGTTGACCGCGTTGTCAATGCACTGATAGCTGCGCAGCGCGCAAATATCGAACTTACTTTCGAACGGGCGGCAGCCATTGACTTGGCTGGACGTGACGTGCTGGAAGCTGTACAAATGAGCGTCAACCCAAAAGTGATTGAAACTCCCTTTATCGCCGGTGTGGCGATGGATGGAATTGAAGTGAAAGCAAAGGCACGCATCACGGTCCGCGCCAATATTGAGCGTCTGGTAGGAGGTGCGGGGGAGGACACCGTCATTGCCCGTGTTGGTGAAGGGGTCATCTCTACCATCGGTTCCAGTGACAATCATAAGAAAGTTCTTGAAAACCCCGACATGATTTCCCGGACGGTTCTATCTAAAGGACTCGATGCCGGAACCGCCTTTGAAATTCTGTCGATTGACATTGCGGATGTGGATATCGGCAAGAATATCGGTGCACAGCTGCAGACGGATCAGGCCGAGGCCGATAAGAAGATTGCGCAGGCAAAAGCGGAAGAAAGAAGAGCAATGGCGGTTGCAAGCGAACAGGAAATGAAGGCGAAGGTCGAAGAAATGAGGGCCAAAGTCGTTGAAGCGGAGGCAGAAGTACCGCTGGCCATGGCAGAAGCACTAAAATCCGGCAACCTCGGAGTCATGGATTACATGTCCCTGAAGAATATAGATGCAGATACAGACATGAGGGATTCCATCGGCAGGATGACAAAGCCAAAAGACGGCAATAAACCGGAGTAAACGGGCCCAACTAATGAAAGGGGGGAACTCCGTTGGAGCAGCTCATCTTTTTAATCATCGCCGCTTTATTCAGCTTCGTGGTTAATCGGACACGCCAAGGAAACCAGGAAGAGGATCGGCGGAGAAAGACGCCTCACAATCCTCCTGTATCGACGGAAAACCGGAGAGGGACACTTGCTGGAGACAGGCAGGAGCATCCTGCCGGGACAGTGCAGCCCGAA
>DATBUB010000172.1:0-4369 GCA_036516555.1 Bacillaceae bacterium | reverse complement strand
TTATTCCATACCTTTAAACGATTTTCTGTTACCTTTTAGCCTTACAATTCAGTAACTTAAAGATTTGCTCGGTCCTTTTCCGTGACTTTAGCCATTATTCCCGTGACTTTTCATTTAATTCCGCGACATTGCTCCTTAATTCCGTAACTTTCCCCATTCATTCCGCAACTCTGTAGGGAGCTTCCGATTGCTCCTGTTCGGCAAAGTTGAAGGTTAAGGCAAACATCGGTAAAATATGAGGGTATATATATGTTGAAGAGGTGGAGAAGTGAAAAATACCCGAATGCTGACAGAAGGGGCGTTAATGCTGGCCATCTTTGTGGTGATGCTGCTATTGTCCATATTTGTACCGATGGCGATGCTGATCACACAGTTTTTCCTCATCCTGCCATTCCTTCTGTACAGCTCGAAATATCCGGTAAAACATGCAGCACTCCTTGCCATAGGGGCTGTTTTAATTTCCTTTATGGCTGGCTCTGTCTTCGGTTTGGCCCTTGGGCTGATATACAGCACGACAGGCCTGATGATGGGCTATTGCATCCGTACCGGAAAAAGCAAAATGATGGCATTCATGTCATCTGGAATGGTGTTTCTAGTCAATATTGTCCTCATTTACGCTGCGGCGGCCATGTTTTTTTCCATGAATTTCATCGATGAATTAGCAACCATGTTCAAGGAGTCAGCGGAACAGTATACGCAATTGATGAAATCTGTGGGCCAGACACCGGACCCAAAGGCCACGGAACAGATCAATGAGTTTGTCGGCCTCCTTGGCACACTGGCGCCAAGCCTGCTGGTAGGAACGTCGTTCATATCTGTCATCCTGCTGATGGTGATCAACCTTCCGATTGTGGGACGTTTCGGCGTGAAAGTGCCAAAGTTCGAACCTTTTCGTGATTTCAAGCTGCCGAAAAGCATCCTCTGGTATTACCTGGCTGCATTGGTGCTGACCATCTTCCTCAAGCCTGAAGAAGGTACATACTGGTTTATGGTGCTCGTCAATGGCGCCAACATTCTTCAGCTGCTGCTGGTCATTCAGGGGCTGGCCCTTTTATATTTTTTCAGCCATATGAAAAAATGGCCAAAAGCCGTTCCCATCATCGCCACCGTCCTGATTTTTATTTTGCCAATGTTCCTTTCCATAGTTCGTTTGCTTGGTATAATTGACATGGGATTTGATTTGAGGGAACGTCTGAAACATAAATCATAAAAATGATGAAGGAGCTGAAGGAATGCAGTCATTTATGAATCAGCCATGGATGCGTTATCCGCTTTATGGCTTGATCGGCGTCTCGGTCTTGCTTCTGATTGCCATGGCCTTTCATCGTTGGTGGATTTCAGCGGCCGGAGCAGTATTGGTCGCCATCTTTGCCTATTTGGCCGTGAATGCCCATAGAAGGATGCTCCGGGAAACCGAGCAGTACATCTCGACGCTGTCTTACCGGGTGAAAAAAGTCGGGGAAGAAGCGCTTATGGGCATGCCGATCGGAATCATGCTCTTCAATGACGATCATTATATTGAATGGACCAATCCATTCATGGCTTCCTGCTTCAACGAGGACACATTGGTCGGCCGGTCTCTGTATGACGTCGGTGAACCATTGATCCCGCTGATCAAGCAGGAAATTGAAAGCGAAATTGTGACGCTCCATGACCGGAAATTCCGGGTCATGCTGAATTTGGAAGAGCGTCTGCTGTATTTTTTTGATGTCACAGAACAAATTGAAACCATAAA
This sequence comes from Bacillaceae bacterium, assembly GCA_036516555.1. Lineage (GTDB taxonomy): Bacteria > Bacillota > Bacilli > Bacillales > Bacillaceae_C > DATBUB01. The sequence continues at coordinate 2,634 of DATBUB010000172.1, read as the reverse complement.
ACGCTATGAAGATGAACGGGATGTCATCGCCATCATTTATCTGGATAATTATGATGATTCCACCCAAGGGATGGATGACCAGACGAAGAGCGGCCTGAACAGCATCGTGACATCCATGCTCAATAAATGGGCTCTTGAACACGGGATTTTCCTGAAAAGAACGTCATCCGACAGGTTTGTGGCGCTCCTCAATGAACGGATCCTGCGCGAGCTGGAGAGGCAGAAATTCTCCATTCTCGACGAAGTGCGGGAAACGACTGCCAATAAGAATGTCCCGCTTACCCTGAGCATTGGGGTCGGAACCGGGGCATCCTCTTTGCCGGAGCTCGGCGTGCTGGCACAATCGAGCCTGGATCTGGCGCTGGGCCGGGGAGGAGACCAAGTGGCCATGAAGCTGCCGAACGGGAAGGTCAAATTCTACGGCGGCAAAACGAATCCGATGGAAAAGCGGACACGTGTCCGTGCACGCGTCATCTCGCACGCCCTGAAGGAACTGATTACGGAAAGCGACAAAGTGTTTGTCATGGGGCATAAATTCCCTGACATGGACGCACTGGGGGCCGCCATCGGAATCCGGAAAGTGGCCGAGATGAATAAGCGGGAAGGCTATATTGTCGTCAATTTTGCCGAGATGGATAAAGCCGGGAAACGCTTGATCGAAGAAATGAGGATGGATCCTGAGCTTTACTCCTGGCTGATCACACCGGAGGAAGCACTGGAACTTGCCACCGAGGATACGCTGCTTGTGGTGGTGGATACGCACAAGCCGTCCCTGGTGATCGAAGAACGGCTTTTGAACAAGACCGAGCGTGTTGTTGTCATCGACCATCACAGGAGAAGCGAAGATTTTATCAAAAAGCCGCTCCTTGTCTACATGGAACCGTATGCTTCCTCCACGGCCGAGCTTGTGACGGAGCTTCTCGAATACCAGCCAAAAGGCGTCAAAATCAAGATGCTCGAAGCAACCGCACTTTTGTCGGGGATCATCGTCGATACAAAAAGCTTTACGCTCCGCACGGGTTCGCGCACTTTTGATGCCGCTTCCTACCTGCGGGCGCAGGGAGCTGACACCGTACTGGTGCAGAAATTTTTAAAAGAAGATGTGGATACGTTCATCAAACGATCCAAACTGATCGAAACGGTAGAATTTTACCGTGAAGGCATCGCGATCGCAACAGGAGAAGAGGATGCGGTTTATGATTCGGTCCTCCTCGCCCAGGCGGCGGATACCCTGCTTACGATGGACGGCATCACGGCCTCGTTTGTCATCGCCAAGCGCGAAGAGGATGTGGTGGGAATCAGCGCCCGCTCGCTGGGCGGCATCAACGTCCAGGTCATCATGGAAGCCATGGGCGGCGGCGGGCATCTGTCCAACGCGGCGACACAGCTTCAAGGGGAGACCATCGTGGAAACCGAATTAAAATTAAAACAATTGATCGATGAACATTTGGAAGGGAGCCAGGAATCATGAAGGTTATTTTCTTGAAAGACGTAAAGGGCCGAGGCAAAAAAGGCGAAATCAAAAATGTGGCTGACGGCTATGCCCATAACTTCCTGATCAAACAGGGCCTCGCCATCGAAGCGACACCGGGCAACATGAAAACGCTGGATGCTCAAAAGAAAAAAGAGAGCCAGCTTGCCCAGGAAGAACTGGAAGAAGCAAAAAAACTCAAGGAAACAATGGAAAAGCTGACTGTCGAGCTGAAGGCGAAGTCAGGAGAGGGCGGAAGGCTGTTCGGCTCCATTACGAGCAAGCAGATCGCCGATGAACTGAAAAAGTCGCATAATATCAAAATCGACAAAAGGAAAATTGAGATGGATGATGCCATCCGCTCTCTGGGCGTGACAAAGGTGCCGGTGAAGCTCCACCATGAAGTGACGGCCACCGTCAATGTCCATGTAAAAGAAGAAAACTAAAATTGCCACAAAAAAATCCGGCATTTCATGGTAGAATAGAAATAGGTGACAAAATGTGATACGGTTCCGTCCGGTCACATTTTTTCTATGAAAAATGGGAAGAAGATTACTAGATTGCTGTGACTGCCCATTCATGGATTGTTGGAGGTTGAAAAGGATGAATGATGTATTTAAAGACCGGACACCGCCGCAAAACATTGAAGCGGAGCAGGCGGTAATCGGTGCCATATTTTTGGAGCCGTCGGCATTGACGCTGGCATCCGAAATTTTACTTCCGGAAGATTTTTACCGGAGTGCCCACCAGAAGATTTTCAATGTCATGCTGAAGCTCAGCGACCTTGGGAAAGCAGTCGATCTCGTTACGGTAACGGAGGAGCTTTCCGCCACAAAAGAGCTTGAGGATGTGGGGGGCGTCTCGTATTTGAGCGAGATTTCCGTCGCAGTCCCGACAGCGGCCAATATTGGCTATTATGCGCGGATTGTCGAGGAGAAATCGCTCCTCCGCCGCCTTATCAGAACAGCCACCGACATTGCTACGGATGGCTATACTCGTGAAGATGAAGTCAACCAGGTGCTGGATGAAGCGGAAAAAAGCATCATGGAAGTGGCCCAGCGCAAAAATGCGGGCGCATTTCAAAATATTAAAGACGTCCTCGTCAAAACATACGACAATATCGAACTGCTGCATAACCGGAAGGGGGACGTTACGGGGATTCC
>DATBUB010000171.1:0-12191 GCA_036516555.1 Bacillaceae bacterium | reverse complement strand
CCCTCATGGACAGCGAAAGCACCAAGAACGTTTCCAGCTGTTCATTTCCGTCCAGGAGCTCTTTCAATTCAGTTACAAACTTCGTTTCACGGTAATTTCTTCCCGGAGTATCGATGAACACGGTATCAAATTCGGCAAATTTTTCACATGCCAGAAGAAAATCCTCCCGGCTGAACACCACTTCCACCGGTACTCCGAGAAGCTCGGCGTAGGTCTTCAACTGATCGATCGCAGCAATCCGGTACGTATCCGCAGTGATGAAGGCCACCTTATTTTTCTTTTCAAGCACCTCACTCGCCGCAAGTTTGGCCAAGGTGGTCGTCTTACCTACCCCAGTCGGCCCTGCAAGAGCGACAAACTGCCTTGAAAGACCATTGTCCGCAATGGCAAATGGTTCAATCTTTTTAAGGATTTCTTCCTCAGTCCATTGGATAACGATGTCATCAGCAACACTGCCTGAACCCCTCCACCGATTGAGAAGCTTATCGCCAATATCAAACACAATTTTCTCATCTACGTCATTTTTCTGTAACATCAGAAGGCTGCTTTGTATGACAGGCGGATAATGGAAAATCCTGGCATCGAACGGAGTCTTGCCCATTGCGACCAGCTTCTTCAGCTCTGACAGTTCAGCCATGATCGATCCGCTTCTGTCCACTGGGGGAGATGCCGCTTCCGCATTTCCCTCGGCGATTTTCCAAGGTTCAGAATCATGCGCCTTTCGGTTCATTTTTTGGAATGCTTGGGCAGGCGGGACTGCCGGAGCATCCTGTGCTGCAATCACTTCAAACTTCTTTTTTTTGAAAAAGCCGAAAATCCCGCCATGGTAAATGGCCTTTGATTGAAGAATAACGGCATTATCCCCTAATTCATCCTTGATTGTTTTCATCGCTTGGGCCATCGTCGGTGCCACAACTTTTTTCATGTTCATTCGATATTCACCACCCCGATGCTTTGTACCTCCACATTTGCTTCCAGCTCGTTATAGGACAGGACAGGCACATGGGGAAAATATCTTTCCGTCATTTGCCTTACATACATCCTTACAGCAGGCGAACAGAGCAAAATGGGTGTCTGCTGAATCATGGACATCTGTTCAACCTGGCTGGCTGCCGCCTCCAGGATCCGTTGGGAATCAGAAGGATCCATGGATAAATAATTGCCATGTTCTGTTTGCTGAACGCTGTCGGCGATCAGCTTTTCAATTTTTCCGGAAATGGTGACCACTTTAAGGACAGATCCCTCTTCTGCATATTGGTTTGTGATTTGGCGTGCCAGAGCCTGCCTTACATACTCTGTCAATAAATCCGTGTCACTGCTCATTTTGCCGAAATCAGCAAGGGTTTCAAATATGACAGGCAGATTCCGGATGGATACATTTTCTTTAAGCAGCTTCGCAAGGACTTTCTGAACCTCTCCAATGGTAAGCGGATTTGGTGTCACTTCCTCCACAAGAATTGGATAGGCCTCCTGAAGATGGTCGATCAGCTGTTTTGTCTCTTGTCTTCCAAGAAGCTCATGCGCATTCGCTTTCAGCACTTCAGTAATATGGGTAGATACCACGGAAGGTGGATCCACCACTGTATAGCCGAATATTTCGGCCTGTTCCTTCACTTCATCTGATATCCATTTTGCAGGCAGACCAAATGAAGGCTCAATTGTATCAATACCTTCTATTGTATCTTCTCCGCCGGGGCTCATGGCCAAATAATGATCGAGCAGCAAGCTGCCCCGTGCCATTTCATTTCCCTTTATTTTGAGGCGATAAGCGTTGGGTTCAAGCTGTATATTATCCCTGATCCTGACCACCGGGATGACGATTCCCAGTTCAAGTGCCAGCTGCCGGCGTATCATGACAATCCTGTCAAGAAGGTCGCCGCCCTGATTCACATCTGCCAGGGGGATCAGCCCATACCCAAATTCAAACTCAATGGCATCAACGCTGAGCAGGTTGATGACACTTTCAGGGCTTTTCATCTCGTCGGACTCAGCCGCTTCGGCTGTTTCAAGAAGAGATTCCTCATCCGGTTCCGGCACCCTGGAAAGCATGACTCCGCCAAGAACAAGCGCCCCTGCAATCGGAATCGTCAAAATATCGTTGATGGGCGTGGTCAAGCCAAGCAGAAAGATTGTAGTGGCGGCAATATACAGCATTTTAGGATAAGCGAAAAGCTGACCGAGAATATCTGAACCAAGATTCCCCTCAGAAGCCGCCCGTGTCACCACAATACCCGTGGCTGTTGATATGAGAAGTGCGGGAATTTGGCTGACAATTCCGTCCCCGACCGTCAGCATCGAATACTGTTTGGCCGCTTCGGCAATGGGAAGCCCTTGCTGGACCATTCCGATAATGATGCCGAACAGCAGGTTGATGATGACAATGATAATCCCTGCGATGGCATCTCCTTTAACAAATTTGCTGGCACCGTCCATCGCTCCGTAAAAATCGGATTCCCTGGATACTTTATCCCGGCGTGTTCTCGCTTCCTGTTCAGAAATGACGCCAGCATTCAAATCGGCGTCAATACTCATCTGCTTACCGGGCATGGCATCCAATGTGAATCTTGCAGCAACCTCGGAGACCCTTTCCGCACCTTTTGTGATTACAATAAATTGGATGATGATCAGGATGAAAAAGACTACAAGACCCACGAGGACATTGCCTCCGACAACAAAGGTCCCGAATGTTTCAACAACACCCCCGGCGTCACCTTTCGATAAGATTGACCGTGTTGTGGAAACATTCAGCCCCAGCCTGAATAAGGTCAAAAGCAAAAGCAATGAAGGAAAAATGGAAAATTGCAAAGGCTCCTGCATATTCATGGAGGTCAGCAAAACCAGAAGGGCGAGGGATATATTCGTTATGATGAGCAGACTTAATAACCATGGCGGAAATGGAATGACCAGCATGGCAACAATCAATATAACACTTGATAATACAGCAATATCTTTCATTTTCATAACGTTCTCTCCCTGTATGGCCCACAAGCTCAAAACTTCTATATTTTGTGTTTGATGCGATAAACATAAGCCAAAATTTCTGCAACGGCTTTAAAGAAATCATCCGGGATCGTTTCCCCGATATCTGTCTGGTCGTAAAGTGCACGTGCCAGCGGACGGTTCTCCACCATGACGATTTTATGTTCTCCCGCGATCAGTTTGATTTTCTGGGCCATGAAATCGACACCCTTCGCAATCACGACAGGTGCGTCCGCTTTATCCTCATCATATTGAAGGGCTATGGCGTAATGAGTCGGGTTGGTGATGATGACATCCGCTTTAGGCACTTCCTGCATCATCCTGGACATGGCCATTTCCCTCTGCCGCTGTTTAATTTTGGATTTGATCAGCGGATCACCTTCGGTATTTTTATATTCATCTTTCAAATCCTGCTTGGACATCCGGATGTTTTTCTCGAAATCATACTTTTGATAGAGGTAGTCAAAATATGACAGAAACAACAGACCGAGCGATGCCGCAATGCCCATTTGCAGCGTGAGGCTTCCAACAGTCTTTAAGGCATCTGGAACCGATTTATGCGACAATATCAGCACATCGTCAATCCTCAGCCACAAGACAAAAAAGGTGATGGAACCCACAAAACCGATTTTAAGGATCGATTTTAACAGTTCCACAAGTGCCCGGATTGAAAAAATCCGTTTAAATCCTTTGATCGGATCAATCTTTTCCAGCTTGGGGGTAAGCGGCTCAGCAGTTGCCATGAACCCCACTTGGAGCAAGTTTGCCCCCAGTCCGGCCACCAGGGCTACGAGCATAACCGGTCCCAGCAGCAAAGCCACTTCTCCAAGGATATCCAGGGTGATTCTGCGGATATTTTCCTCCGTCAGCTCCATCAGCATATATTCATTTAAGGCGTGGCGGAATAATTCAAGAATGATGTTTCCCAGCTTGCCTGAAAAAAAGAAAAGAAAAGCAAAGACCGCCAGCAGGCCGATAGCGGTATTTACATCCTGGCTCTTAGCCGTCTGGCCTTTCTTCCTGGCATCCTGTCTTTTCTTCGGTGTGGCTTTTTCTGTTTTTTCCCCAGCAAAGAACTGGAGATCGAGAGTGAGCAGTTTCATTCCGCACCTCCCATCAGTTCCATGAGGCTCCTTATGGAATGAGCAATGGTTTCAAACAAATTTTGAACAACTCCGAATATGACGCCCAGTACAATGATGATGACGATAAAACTGACGGCAATTTTAATCGGGAACCCGACGACAAAGACATTTAATTGCGGAACGGTCCTTGCCACAATCCCCAGCGCCACATCCACCAAAAAAAGGGCTGCCACCACCGGGATTGACATCTGAAAGGCCACCAGAAACATCATCCCGAACGATTTCAGCACAAACTCCGCCAGATTGGGGTCACCCAGATTGATTCCTGTCTTATCAATAGGAATAAAATGATAGCTGTTATAAATTCCGTCCAATATCAAATGATGGCCGTTGACCGCCAAAAGAAGGAGCAGAGAAAAGGTATATAAATATTGGCCGACAAGAGGGCTCTGGGCACCCGTTTGCGGATCGATGACGTTGGCGATGGCAAAACCCATCTGAAAATCAATAAATCCCCCCGCGATTTGTACTGCCGACAAAATCATATAGGCCACAAATCCGACAAGCAATCCCACTGCCGCTTCCTTCATGATGAGCATGAAATACTCCCCATTGATTTCAAATGGCTGGACATCGATTGAATAATGCATCATCAGCGCCAGAAAAAATGCAAACCCGATTCGGAATTGAGCGGGGAGAGTCCTGTACGAAAATAGCGGCATGGTGACAAAAAAAGCGGAAACCCGGACAAAAACGAGAAGAAAAACGGATAACCGCGGTATGATCTCTTCCATTCTTTCAACCTACAAATCGCGTTAAATTTTGAAAAATATCTGTAGTATAGGATAAGAGCCTGCTTAACATCCAAGGACCCAGGAAAACTACCCCGACCAAAACAGCCACTATCTTCGGAATAAATGCGAGAGTCTGTTCCTGGATTTGGGTGGTCGCCTGAAAAATACTGACAATCAAACCTACCGCCAGGGCCAGGAGCAGCAGCGGCCCCGCCACAATCAATGTTGTAAACACGCCTTTTTCAGCCAACGAGATGACCATTTCCGCGTTCATGTTACCTACACCTTCCATACTTGCTTCGACTATGTCGCAAAACTTTGAAGCAACGATTTAACAACCAAATACCAACCGTCTACAAGGACAAAGAGCAATATTTTAAAAGGAAGCGAAATCATGACCGGGGGAAGCATCATCATCCCCATAGACATCAAAATACTCGCCACAACCATGTCGATGACAAGGAAAGGGATAAAAATCATAAATCCTATTTGAAAGGCTGTTTTCAGCTCACTTATTGCGTAGGCAGGGACTAAAGCCGTCAATGGGATTTCCTCAATCGACCCAGGCGGTTCGGCATTGGAATACTCCAAAAAGAGCTCCAAGTCCTTTTGTCTCGTATGGGAACTCATAAATTCCTTGAATGGGACAGCCGCACGTTCATAAGCCTGCTCCAGGTTGATCTCATCGTTGAACAAGGGCGTGAGAGCTTCCTTGTTCACATCGCCCAAAACCGGTGCCATGATGAAAAATGTAAGGAACATGGCAAGGCCGATGATCACCTGGTTTGGAGGCATCTGCTGAGTGGCCAGAGAAGTCCTGACAAAAGAAAGGACAATGACAATCCGCGTAAAACAGGTCATCAAGATTAAAATGGACGGCGCGATTGACAGCACGGTCAACAGCAGGAACAGCTTGACGGATGTTGAGACAGAATCGGATGAACTGTTATTGAAGAATTCCATAAACTCATTCATTTGACTCTTTCTCCTTCCTGTCATGGCCGCCGAACGCTGCTTTTCTTTTCTTTGCCAATTCCTCAAATTGTTCTTTCATATGGCTTTGGAATGTTTTGTCTGCATGGCCGAGATCTTCCGCACGGTTCTTTCCCTTCCACCATTTTATCCCTTTGGCCAGAACATCTGCCGGCTGCAGCTGCTGCCTGGCCTGCTGGTCATACTGATCGGAAAATTCCTCCAGCTCTTTTTCATCCGTCACTTCTTTCAGCAGGGTGACATCCTCCCCTACTCCCAAAATGAGGATTCGCCCCCCTACTTTAACGACCTGTATGGAGCGGTTCCCGCCCAATGCAGTTCCTCCGTAGTTTTGAATCAAACGGTTTTGCTGGTAGGAACGGGCTTTATTATTGACGAACTTCAACAATGCATATAAAAGCAATATGACAAAGAGGAGGGCAGCCACCATTTTGAGGACATCACCAAAACCGATGTCCACGTTGGCTTCATCAAGACTTTCCTTTTGGGATGGAGTATCCTGGGCCGGAGCCTTTTGTTTATCCGGTGTGCCAAGATGGTCCTTAACCGTCCCGTCAATCTGGCTTGCAAGGGCCGTTCCGGTTGAAAAGGCGCCTGTAATTGGTACCAACAATATGAACAGCCATGCAGCAATTAATGTGAATTTCTTCATACGACTCATTATCCCAGCGTTTTTTGGATCGCTTCGATAACCCGGTCAGCCTGGAATGGTTTGACGATAAAGTCTTTTGCGCCTGCCTGTATGGCATCAATGACCATCGCCTGCTGGCCCATTGCGGAGCACATGATAATTTTGGCGGCACTGTCAAACTGCCTGATTTCTTTAAGTGCCGTGATGCCATCCATTTCCGGCATGGTGATGTCCATTGTCACCAAGTCCGGCTTCAATTCTTTATATTTTTCCACGGCTTGGGCACCATCTGCAGCCTCACCGACCACATCAAATCCGTTTTTCGTCAAAATATCTTTCACCATCATTCTCATAAATGCGGCATCATCCACAACCAAAATTTTCTTTGCCATTATGGCTCCTCCTCAAAACTAATATTTCAATTTTTTTAATCTATCCGACTGGCTTGAAATGTCGGTCACCCGGACCCCGAAGTTTTCATCGATGACAACAACTTCCCCTTTGGCAATCAGCCGGTTGTTGACAAGAATATCAACCGGTTCACCGGCAAGCTTGTCCAGTTCGATGATGGATCCGGATCCAAGATCCAGAATATCCTTGACAGAACGCCTTGTCCGGCCCAATTCAACCGTAACATTCAGAGGGATGTCCAGCAGGATATCCAGGTTTTTTGTTTCCTGTTTTTGAATCGGTTCTGCAGAAAATTCCGTGAAGCTGGCAGCCTGTACTTTAGGCTCCGGACGCGATGCATTTGCGCGGACAGATATGTCAGACTGCGAAGCAGCAGCGTTGCCAGAAGGCGGAAGTTCCGTGTTATTTTCCTGTTTTGGCGCAGCATGCTGCCCATTGCTTTGTTTCATTTCCGGCACGCTTTCCTCCTTGTTCTGCGAGAAAAGTTCCGCCACCATCTTTTTAGCGAAGTCTACAGGAAGAACCTGCATGATATCTGAATCAATCAAACTCCCAATTTTAAGCCTGAATGAAATTCTGACCAAAAGGTCCAGGTCCGGGATTTTATCGGTCCCTTCACCCACCGAAACATCAAGCAGGTCAATGGACGGAGGGGAAATATCCACCCTTTTGTTAAAGACGGAGGACATGGAGGTAGCCGCTGATCCCATCATTTGGTTCATCGCTTCCTGTACCGCGCTCAAATGAATGTCATCCATCATTTCAGCAGGGGAAGTTCCATCACCGCCCAGCATCAGATCTGCAATGATGGCAGCATCGCTCTGTTTGATCACCAATATGTTCATGCCGGAGAAACCAGCTGTATATTTTACTTGAATGGCTACATAGGGATGCGGGAATTCATCCTCAAGCCTGCTTCGTTCTATAATGGAGACGGCAGGAGTCGTAATTTCGACTTTTTGGCCAAGCAATGTCGACAGGGCTGTGGCTGAGCTCCCAAATGAAATATTTCCGATTTCCCCCAGTGCATCCTGCTCTATGTCGTTTAAATAATCCTTCACTTCCAACTCATCATGCTGGCCAGCGCCGGCTTCTTTTTCATAGTCCCCTCTTAGCAGAGCATCTATCTCATCTTGAGAGAGCATGTCACCGTTCATTTTCTTCATCTCCCTCCTGAATATTATCGAGCAATTGGACCGCCAGTTTATTGTTTTGTTTTCCTGGCTGCCCCGTAAATTTTGGTATCTCCCCAACCTTGATCGTGAGCGGTTCATCGATACGGCTGTTCAGTTCAATAACATCCCCGCGGTCGAGCGACAAAAAATCTTCGATGGTCAGTTCCGACCAGCCCAGTTCTGCGACAATGTTCACTTCCGCTTCCTTGATCCGCTGCTCCAGGACAGCCACTTCTTCCGGCTTTCTTTCCTTGGCGATGTTTTCAAGCCAATAGTGGGCAGAAAGTCTGGGAATGATCGGTTCCAGCACGACATGGGGAATGCAAATATTGATCATTCCGCTTGTGTCGCCCACGTTCGCATTCATCGAAATGACGACAACCGTTTCGTTTGGAGAAACTACTTGGAGAAATTGCGGATTGACTTCCAGTTCCTCAAGACCAGGGTCAATTTCAGCTATTCCGGACCAGGCTTCCCTTAAATGTTCCAGGGTACGTTCAAACAGGTTGAACATGAGCTTCATTTCAATTTCGGTCAAATTCTCAACTTTATTGACACTTGTCCCTTTCCCTCCCAATACCCTGTCAAGCATCGCATAAGCAATGTTGGGGTGGACCTCCATGATCATCCTGCCCTCGAGAGGCGGGACATCATAAACGTTCAGAATGGTCAGGTTGGGAATGGAGCGGATATATTCCTCATAGGGAATTTGATCTGCCGTCGCTACCGAGATATGGACATATGTTCTGAGCTGGGCAGAGAAATAAGTTGTCAAAAGCCTTGCGTAGTTTTCATAGATTCGGGTCAGGCTGCGAATCTGGTCTTTGGAAAACCTTAAGGCCCGTTTAAAGTCATACAGTTTGACCTTTTTTTCCGCCTCTTCTTTTTTAAAATCTTCCGCTGTCATCTCACCTGTTGAAATGGCGGACAGCAAGGCATCTATTTCACTCTGGGATAATATATCGCCAGGCATGGCGGCACCTCCTTTGTCATATTTGTTTATGGTCCGGTCAAGAAATGATATAGGAGGTGATGTACACTTTCACTATTTTTCCGTCTTGCATCAGTTCATTCATCTTGGTCTTCATGGCCTCTTCAAGCCTTTGTTTGCCTTCCTTGCCGCTAAGTTCCTCCCCTTCCATTTCAGAGAGCTCGGAAATGATGAGGTTTCGGATCTGAAAATCGCGCTTGACCAGTTCTTCTTTTGCTTTCTTGCCGTCAGTTTGAACTTTGAAGGAGATTTTGACATATTGATTGTCCGCAAGATTTGTGGTGATTTCCGGCACATCCACAGACACTTTCAATACTTCCTCAATGGAAGGTTCTTTATGGTTTTTTTTGTCATTTAGCTTATTGACTGTGATGATGGCAACGGCACCCACCAGGAGGATGGCTGTCAAAAGGACGATCATCGTATTAATCAATCGGTTTTTCATCATTCATAACCTCCAGCTCTTTACGGCCAAGCAGATGGATGGACTGATAGAACGAAACGATGAGTTCCCTGACCCTCTCCTCAGATTCTGCGGCAACATATTTTCGGCCATTTGTCAAAGTGATTGTTGTATCCGGAAAAGATTCGATTGTTTCAATATAAAGGGCATTCAGCTGAAATGTTTTTCCATTCAATTTCGTGATGGTGATCAATGTTTCAATCAGGGCCGCCTACCGTTTCAACGGCCCTGTCCCTCCCTTACTCTATCGTTTTAAATTGACCAGTTCCTGCAGGATTTCATCGGAGGTCGTGATGATCCGTGTGTTGGCCTGGAATCCGCGCTGGGCAACAATCATTTCCGTAAATTCTTCAGACAAATCAACATTGGACATTTCCAAGGAGCCAGATACGATCTTTCCGGCACCGCTGTTTGTAGGCTGCAGAATGGCTGCAGGTCCGGATGCAGCAGTTTCCACATAGAGATTCTCCCCGATTTTCTCAAGTCCTCCATTGTTCGCAAAGCGGGCAATTCCGATTGGCCCTTCAGTTTGGATGGCTGATGATCCGCTGACCAAATACCTGATGGTACCGTCTTCGTCTATGCTCAAATTGCTGACTTCATTGATATTGTCGATTTGGATCCGATCCCATGTCGCTTCTGTTGCAGGAGGTGTTGGAGCTACATATTTCAAAACCGGCTGACCGGAAGACGTCACGAGCGTCCCGTTATTGTCAAAATAGAGGTTTCCGGCTCTTGTGTAGGTTGTGACTCCGTTATTGTCAACTGCAAGGTATCCATCCCCTTGGATCGCAACATCGAGGACACGGCCCGTTGTTTGCAGACTGCCTTGTGTGTCTACTGTATCAATGGCTGCCAGCTGGGAACCAAGTCCCACCTGTTTGGGATTCACCCCGCCCTTTCCTCCGACCACTCCTGCACTTGCTCCTGAGATAGTCTGGTTCACCATGTCCTTGAATGTGACACGGCCTTTTTTAAATCCGAAGGTGTTTACGTTGGCGATGTTGTTTCCGATGACATCCAGTTTGGTCTGGAAGTTTTTCATCCCGCTAATTCCTGAATACATTGAACGAAGCATGTATATGTTCTCCTTTCGTGAAGCCGCTTCTGTCAATCCGCGGCTTCCGGCTTCCTTTTCAGGTCCAGCCGTTTCCGTTTTATTGATCCTCAATCCATGAGGATGGTTCCATCTATATTGGTAAAGATTTGCCTTCCCGCCTCCTGGCGGTCCATGACAGTGACGACCGTACTGTTTTTTGCACTGACAATCAGTGCTGCATTTTTCAAAAGGACCAGTGAGTCATTTACACCTTTTCTCTTGGCTTCATCCACTTTCCGACCGATTTCTTCCCACATGTGAGGTGATATGTCAATTTGCCTCTGTTCCATCCTCATGCTGGCATGCTTGCTGATGGACAGCTTGCCCGTCTGTACTGCCGCGGCTTGTTTTAGATGTTCTGCAAATCGTGTATCTGCAACAGCAGGCTGTATGTTTCGTTTGGGAATAGGATTGATCTGGAACGGCTGCAGCGGAAGCTTGTGAATCCTGTTATCCATTCCAAACACTTCCTTTGTCTATTCAATCTTCGTCAGTTGGGTTGACTTCACTTTCGTTCCATCTTCGAACATCAGCCAAGTTGCTCCGTCCTTATACGAAACGGATTGAACAATCTGGCTTGTTTCATTCTGCTTTTCATCCAGCCAGGATACCCTTCTCCCGATGAGATGGCTTGCTTCAATCAGGGAATGGCCCCCTTCTTGGCGAGAAACTTCAGAAATATTCGCGGGGGAAAGGATGGTGCCGTCTTCCAAAATGAATTTAACGGTGTCTCCCATAAATTGGACCGTCTTGACTCTGCCTTTACCCTCTGTGAAAGATTCTTCTCCCTGCTCATTTTCATCCACCTGATGCCATGTCACTTCTTTGCCGACAAATTCATGGAATGCAATGAGACTGGTCTGGGACTCCATTTGGACAAGCTGGTCAATGGATTTGCTCATATTGGTCATTTGCTCCAGAGATGAAAAGGTGGCCATTTGAGCAATGAAGTCCTTATCCTGCATTGGGTTCATCGGGTCCTGATTTTGCAGCTGGACCATCAGAATCTTTAAAAAGTCGTCCTTGCCCAAAATATCCTTACCCGACGTTCTTTCATTTTTTGTGTACGATGACAGCATCAAATTAGGATCGATTGTGTTTGCCAATATCCTCACCTACACTTCCGCTTCTAGTAAAATATCATTCAATGTATCCGTAAAGCCCCTCTTATCCTGGGATTCATGGCTGTTTTCCTGAGCTTCCTGCCTTTGCTCCCGGCTGCCTCCTGCATTTCCGCCTTGGCCGCCGTATTTCAGGGCTTCCTGGGATCCAAAGGCCACTTCAATTTTATCGACCTGGATATTTTGCTGGACAAACGCCTGCCTTAAACTATGAAGCTGAGAATCAAGCATCTCTTTAGCCTGCATGGTGGATGCCAGCATCCTGGCCGTCATGATCCCGTCCTTTTGCAGAAGTTCAATCCGAAGGGATCCGAGCTCTTCAGGATACAGCCTGACCAGCAGTTTGTTCGAATTCAGGGCTGTGGAAAAATTCGCCTTGGCCAGCATGTTTCCGAAATCCCTCATGAATTGTCTCGCATTCGGCTGGTGGACGCTTTTTTCCGACAAAT